>CAVFFT010000028.1:0-12895 GCA_963621885.1 bacterium | reverse complement strand
ACCATCCGCGTGTGCGTATTCCGAAATCGGGAAATTCGCGACAGCGATATGGTAGGCTTCAGGCAACGCGTTGCGACTGACGGATGAGCGTGGAATAACCACGGGGAAGCAACGGGTAAAATAGAGCCGACCGTCTGGGCGAACCATCTCCTCAGGGGTGGTTCGCCTTTTTTGACGCGGCAGGGGTATGGACCTTAAGGAAAGCGAGGACGCATGCAAGACCTGGCGGCACTGTTGCGAGGCAACACCTACCCGGGACGCGGTATTGTGATTGGCAATTCCTGCGTGTACTACTTCATCATGGGACGCTCGATCAATAGCCGAAACCGCGTGTTCGTGGAAACGGAAGACGGCATTCGCACGGAGGCCAACGACCCTTCGCTCATGAGCGATCCGAGCCTCATCATCTACCATCCCGTGCGCAAGATGGGCGACGCGCTCGTGGTCACCAACGGCGACCAGACCGATACCATCGTCGAGGCGGGAAGCTTCCGCGACGGCTGCATGGCGCGCGAATTCGAGCCGGACGAGCCGAATTTCACGCCCCGCATTTCCGCAATCGTGAACCCCGACGGCTCCTTCGAAATCTCCATCCTGAAGCGTCAGGCTTCGGGCGCCTGCCTGCGCGAGTTCTTCTCGTACGAGCGCGCCGAAGAGGGCGTGGGCTACTTCATCAGCACCTATCAGGGCGACGGCACCCCGCTGCCCACCTTCGCCGGCGAGCCGGTGGAAGTGGCGCTCTGCGATCCCGACGAGCTGTGGGCCTCGCTCAATGAGGAAAACAAGGTGTCGCTGTACACGAATGTGAACGGCACGGTGAAGATCTACAACAAGAATCTGGGAGACTAGCATGAACGAACTCGAACTGAAGTACGGGTGCAACCCGAATCAGAAGCCCTCGCGCATCTTCATGAAGGATGGTTCTGACCTTCCGCTTACCGTGCTGAACGGAAAGCCGGGCTACATCAACTTCCTTGACGCGCTCAATTCCTGGCAGCTCGTGCACGAGCTCGCCGAGGCGACCGGCCTTCCCGCGGCGGCATCCTTCAAGCATGTGTCCCCGGCTGGCGTGGCGGTGGGCCGTCCGCTGACCGAGGTCGAGCGTCAGATCTACTTCGTGGAGCAGGAGGGCGAGCTCTCCGACGTCGCATCCGCCTACATTCGCGCGCGCGGCTCCGACCGCCTGTGCTCGTACGGCGACTGGGCGGCGCTTTCCACCACCTGCGACGCCGACACGGCGCGCTACCTGAAGCGCGAGGTTTCCGACGGCATCATCGCGCCGGGCTACACCGACGAGGCGCTCGAGATCCTGAAGACCAAGAAGAGCGGCAAGTACAACGTCGTGCAGATCGACCCCAACTACATTCCGCCGGAAAAGGAATGCAAGGACGTCTTTGGCATCACCTTCGAGCAGGGGCATAACTTCTTCAAGATCGACGAGAGCCTGCTCACCGAGGTCGTGACGGAAAACAAGGAGATCCCCGAAAACGCGCGCATCGACATGCTCGTGTCGCTCGTGACGCTGAAGTACACGCAGTCGAATTCGGTGTGCTACGTGAAGGACGGCCAGGCGATCGGCATCGGCGCTGGTCAGCAGAGCCGTATCCACTGCACGCGTCTGGCGGGCGACAAGGCCGACAACTGGTATCTGCGTCAGCATCCGAAGGCGCTGGCCCTGCCGTTCGTGGCCGACATTCGCCGCCCGAACCGCGACAACGCCATCGACGTCTATCTTTCCGAAGAGCATGACGACGTGCTGCGCGATGGGGAATGGCAGAAGTGGTTCACCGAGCGTCCCGAGGTGCTGACCCTCGAGGAGAAGAAGGCCTGGATCGCCACGCAGAAGGGCGTGACCGTTGGTTCCGACGCGTTCTTCCCCTTCGGCGACAACGTGGAACGCGCGCGCAAGTCGGGCGTCGACTACATCGTCGAGCCGGGCGGATCGATCCGCGACGACAATGTCATCGAGACCGCCAACCGCTATGGCATCGCGATGGCATTCACGGGCATGCGCCTGTTCCACCACTAGGATGTAGAGAATAAGGAGTCGCGCGTGTCACGCACCATTGCCGTCATTGACGGAAACTCGCTGATGCACCGGGCCTACCATGCGGTGCCGCCCACCATGACGGCGCCGGACGGAAAGCCCACGAACGCGGTGTTCGGCTTTCTTTCGATGCTGTTCAAGTTTATAGACACCGCCAAGCCCGATGCGGTATTCTGCGCCTTTGACGTGGGAAAACCGCAGTTCCGCCTGGAGCTGATGGAGCACTATAAGGAAGGCCGCCCGCCGATGGACGACGAGCTGCGCCAGCAGTTCCCGGTGGCGGAAGAGGTGCTTTCGGCACTCGCGATTCCGGTTGTGAAAATGCCCGGTTGGGAAGGCGATGACATTCTGGGTTCCATCGCCGCCCAGGCCGAGGCGCGCGACTGGACCTGCCTGCTCGTGACGGGCGACAAGGACGCGAACCAGCTCGCGACCGAGCATGTGCATATCGTCAATACCAAGAAGGGCATCACCGACATCGTCGTGTACACGCCCGAAGCGGTGTTCGAGCGCTATGGCGTCACGCCCGCGCAGTTTCCCGATTTCCTGGGCTTCATGGGTGACAAGGCCGACAACATTCCCGGCGTGCCGGGCATCGGCGAAAAGACCGCCACGAAGCTGCTGCAGAAATACGGCTCGATGGAGGGCGTCTACGAGCATGTGGACGAGCTCAAGGGCAAGCAGCGCGAGAACATCGAGAACAACCGCGACCTCGCCTTCCTTTCGCGCCAGGTCGCGACCATCATTTGCGACCTCGAGCTTCCCGAGGGCGTCGACCTGGACGACGCGGTGTTCCCGGGCTACGATCTCGATACGGTGCGCGATGTGTTCCAGCGCTATGGCCTGCGCACGCATCTGAAGAAGGTCGAGCGTTATGCGGCGGAAGGCGGCGTTGCGGCGTCCGGCGAGCCGGCGCATGCCACCATCGCGGTGGATGCCGAAAAGATCCTCACAGGCGATGCGGCGCGCAACTTCGTCGATGCCGCCTGCGCGCTTGGCAAGGACGTGGGCGTGGCCTGGCGCTGCGCCGCGGAGACGCTTTTCGGAATGAGCCTCCAGCTTGCTGTGGCGGCCGACGACGGTGTTGCCTATCTGGAAGGTGACGAGGTCGAATGGGCCCTTTGCGAGCTTATGCGCAGTGCGAACATCGTGACGGACGACTTCAAGGCGCTCGTGCAGAATGTGTACCCGAAGGACACGAGCCTTGATGCTGCGGTGGACGCGCGCATCGTGTCGCGGGCGCGCTTCTTCGACTTGGGACTCGCGGCCTACGTGCTCGATTCGGGCGCGAGCGACTACTCGGTGGCAAGCCTGGCCTCTCACTACTTGCATGCGAGCCTGGCAGCCGCGGGCGCGGCGGCTGGTGCGGGTGCGGCTGGTGCGGGTGCGAGCGGCGCTGCGGGTGCGGCTGGTGCTGGCAGCGCGACTGGTGCCGCAGGCGCGATCGACGACGATGCCGCCTGCGCGCTGGCGGTGGAAGCGGAAGCGGCCCGCCAGCTGAAAGGCGCCCTGGAGCAGGCGCTTTCCGACGACAATTCGAAGGATGTCTATCAGAAGCTCGACGCGCCGCTCGTGCCGGTGCTTGCCGAAATGGAGCGCACGGGCGCGGCTCTCGACACGCCGGCGCTGGCGAAGCTTGGCGAGTACGCAAGCGCGCGTGTGGCGGAATTCCGCGCGCAGATCTTTGCCGAGGCGGGCCGGGAATTCAACGTTGATTCCCCGATGCAGGTGGCGCAGGTGCTCTTCGAAGACCTGGGCATGAAGCCCCTGAAGAAGACCTCACGCGGCTACTCGACGGCGGCGGGCGTGCTCTCGCAGCTGGCCGAGGACCCGGCGCTTTCCAACGGGAAGCCGGAGCTGCCGCGCCTCATTCTGGAATATCGCGAGTTCGCGAAGCTCGAGTCAACCTATATTGAGGCCTTGCCGCGCATGCGCGCCGGCGACGGACGCATCCACACGAGCTTCAACGAGACGGTCACCACGACGGGCCGCCTTTCGTCTTCCGACCCGAATCTGCAGAACATTCCGGTGCGCAGCGAATTCGGCCGGCATATCCGCGAATGCTTCGTGCCGCTGAATGAGGGCGAGCGCTTCGTTTCCGCCGACTACTCGCAGATCGAGCTGCGTCTGCTCGCGCATCTGTCGGGCGACGAGCATCTCATTCGCGCGTTCTGCGAAGGGGAGGACTTCCATGCCGAAACGGCCGCGCGCGTGTTCGGTGTGCCGATCGACCAGGTGACGCCGCAGATGCGCAGTCGCGCCAAGGCGGTGAACTTCGGCATCGTGTATGGCCAGCAGGCCTATGGCCTCTCGCAGAGCCTGCACATTCCCTTTGGCGAGGCCAAGGAGATGATCGACCGCTACTTCGACGCGTATCCGCAGGTGAGAAGCTATCTCGATGAGCTCGTGGCCGACGCGCATGAGAAGGGCTACGCCGAGACGATGTATGGCCGCAAGCGCCATATTCCCGAACTGATGGAATCGAATAGGCAGCGCCGGTCGTTTGGCGAACGCACGGCGATGAACCACCCGATGCAGGGCTCGGCGGCCGACATCATCAAGATGGCGATGGTGGAAGTGCAGCGCCGCCTTGCGAGCGAGGGCTTCGCGGCGAAGATGATTCTGCAGGTGCACGACGAATTGTGCTTCAGCGTGCCCGAGGCGGAGTTCGATGCGCTGTGCGCGATGGTGAAGGACGCGATGGAGCATGTGGCGGCGCTTTCGGTGCCGCTGGTGGCGGAAGTGAACGCCGGCGCCAATTGGGGCGAGGCACATTAGGCAAGTTGCGTTAAACTAGTTCGGTGCGCGCGGGCTGGCGAATGAGCTGGTGCGACGCATGCAAGGGGATACGCCCGGACGCGAGGTGTGTCGGCGCGAGTCGGCCGCCAAAGCGGGGCATTTCCTCATAAAAAAGGCGTATTTCCCGGTTGACGTGGGATAAGCGCGCTGGTAGTATATCCGCTTGCGTTTGAAAACAACAAGGAGATAACCAATGTACGCTATCGTTAAAACTGGCGGCAAACAGTACAAGGCCGCACCGGGTGATTACCTGAACATTGAGCGTCTGGCGGGCGAGCCGGGCGACGTGGTTGAGCTTCCTGCGATCGCCGTGTTTGATGGCGATAAGGCAATCGTCACGCCTGCCGAGGCTGCCGCGACGAAGGTTCAGGCAACCATCGTTTCGCAGTTCCGTGGTCCGAAGCAGCTCGTCTTCAAGTTCAAGAAGCGCAAGAACTACAAGAAGCTGCAGGGTCATCGTCAGAATCTCACCCGTGTGCAGATCACTGCTGTTGGCAGCGAAAAGGCACAGGCATAAGCGAGCGAAAGGGGAAGCGAAATGGCACACAAGAAGGGTCTTGGCTCCAGCCGTAACGGCCGCGACTCCCATGCTCAGCGTCTGGGCGTGAAGAAGTTCGGCGGCGAGAAGGTCATCACTGGCAACATTCTGGTTCGTCAGCGCGGCACGCACTTCCATCCGGGCGACAACGTCGGCCGCGGCAAGGACGACACGCTGTTCGCACTCTGCGACGGCACCGTCGAGTTCACCAAGGGCATCAAGCGTAAGGTGCATGTGCGTCCGATTGCCGAGTAAACACGGTTTTACGAAGTAACATGCGAAGGCTCCTGAAGTGCTTCAGGGGCCTTCTTTTATAATGAGCGCGCCAAGCCCGGCACGCGTGGCGGGTTCGGCATAACAGGATGCCTTGCCCTGGGGGCGCAACATGGGCATCCTCGACGGGACGAGGTGAAATAGTGGGCGTTGAATTTACCGATATGGTCACCATCCAGGTGTGCGGCGGCGATGGTGGCGCAGGCTGCATGAGCTTCCGCCGCGAGGCGCATGTGCCGAAAGGCGGCCCCGACGGCGGCGACGGCGGCCGGGGTGGCGACATTATCCTGGAGGCCGACATCCAGACATCCTCGCTCATCGACTACCGCTTCAAGCATCATTTCCGCGCGGAACGCGGCATGCACGGCCAAGGCAAGCGTATGCACGGCAAGAGCGGCGAGGACATGATTCTGAAAGTGCCGGTAGGCACCGTCGTGCACCTGTATGACCCCGAAACGCACGAGACTGGCGAGCTCGTGGCCGACCTCACGCATGATGGCGAGCGCGTCATCGTCGCGAAGGGCGGTTACGGTGGCCGCGGCAATATCCATTTCGTGACGTCGACGCGCCGCGCGCCCGCCTTCGCCGAACTGGGCGAACCCGCCATCGAGCAGTGGATCATGCTCGAGATGAAGCTCATGGCCGACGCGGCCCTGGTGGGCGTTCCTTCCGCAGGAAAATCGTCGCTCATCAGCCGTCTTTCCGCGGCGAAGCCGAAGATCGCCGACTATCCCTTCACCACGCTCGTGCCGAATCTGGGCGTTGCCCGCACCGACGACGGCTACAGCTACGTCATCGCCGACGTGCCGGGGCTTATCGCCGGCGCGCATGAGGGCAAGGGCCTGGGCCACGAATTCCTGCGCCACATCGAGCGCACCGCGCTTATCGTGCACGTGGTCGACATGACGGGCGGCTATGAGGGCCGCGACCCGGTGGAGGACTACCGCATCATCAACAACGAGCTCGCGCTCTACGACAGCGAGCTTGCGTCGCGTCCGCGCATCGTCGTGGCGAACAAGATGGACATGCCGGGAACCGAAGAGGCTCTCGCGCGCCTGAAGGAGGCCGTGAAGGCCGATTCCCTTGCGGCAGCGGGCGGCGACCCCTTCGCCGACAGCCCCATCGACCCGAAGGTGTACGAGACGAGCGCCGTGACCGGCAAGGGCCTGCGTCAGCTCAACGAGATGATCGGCTCGCGTGTGCTGAAGCTGCGTGAGGAGGCGCGCCAGGAAGAGGAGGCCTTCGAGACCCCCTACGAGGCGCTGTGGGAGCATCGTCGCGAGGCGCGCGACAAGCGCTTCAACATCGTGCAGGTGGAGGATCACGTCTTCCGCGTGCAGGGCAGCCAGGTGGAACGTTGGGTCATCCAGACCGACTGGGAAAACGACGAGGCCATCGCCTTCCTGCAGCATCGCCTGAAGCGTTCGGGCATCGACGACGCGCTCGAGCGTGCCGGCGCCCGCAATGGCGACGAGGTGCAGATTGTGGGCTTCACCTTCGAATTCGAGGATTCGAAGCACGAAGACATGTTCAGCGAGCTGGAAGACTAGGCGGAAAGGGCGGCAACAATGGCAACGGATGCGGACAAGCGTCTTGTCGTGAAGGTGGGCACGTCGTCGCTCACGGATGCCGGGGGAAAGATCGACGAGGCCTATATCGCGAACCTCGCGCGCCAGATTTGCGCCGCGCGCGCGGCGGGCTGGCAGGTGATTCTGGTGACCTCGGGATCTATCGCGAGCGGTTTGGAGGCGCTGGGAATCGACGAGCGCCCGACCGATTTGCCAAGCCTGCAGGCGGCGGCCTCGGTGGGGCAGATCACGCTTTCGCGCGCGTATTCCGAAGCTTTTGAAGCGCAGGGCGTCGTGGTTTCGAGCGTCTTGCTCACGCGCGACGACACGGCCAACCGCACCCGCTACCTGCATGCGCGCGACACGCTGCTGCGCCTGCTCGAGCTGGGCGTGGTGCCCATCGTGAACGAGAACGACACCGTTTCGGCGGAGCAGATTCGCTTTGGCGATAACGATACGCTGTCGGCGCTGGTCGCCTGCCTGGTGAAGGCGAGCGAGGTCGTGATCCTAAGCGATATCGACGGCCTGTACGACAAGAATCCGAGCACGCATGCCGATGCGCAGCTGCTGCATGAGGTGAACGCCATCACGCCCGATATCGTGCGCATGGCGGAAGGCCCCGGCACGAAGAACGCGAGCGGCGGCATGATCACGAAGATCCGCGCGGCGCGTGTGCTGCTGGCGGCGGGCATTCCGCTGAGCATTTGCCATGGGCATGCGGAGGATATTCTGGTGCGTTATCTGGCGGGCGAGCGCGTAGGCACGCGGTTCGCGAACGCCAAGCCGCTGCATGAGATAACGCCGCGTAAACTATGGATTGCGCTGGGCGATTCCTCGCATGGCACGCTTATGGTGGATGCGGGCGCGAAGCAGGCGCTCGAGCGCTCGGGCCGCTCGCTGCTGGCGGTGGGCATCACCGCGGTGGATGGCAACTTTGAGCCGGGCGACATCGTGGATATTGTCGACACGGGCGGCTACCTGTTCGCGCGTGGCCGCGTGTCGTGCGCAAGCGACGAGGCGAAGCTTGCCTGTGGACGTTCTCAAGCGGAATTGAAGGCGAACCGCCTGTTGGCGGGCCTTGCCGACAAGCCCGTGGTCCACAGGGATGAGCTGGTAATATTCGATTAGGAATTAACGGAAGCGCTGCGGCGGTGAGCTGCGGGGCTTTCTAGCAGGGAAGTGCGGCGGTGAGCCGGGCGGAAGCGACGGAGCGAAAGGCTGCGGGCCGGCGATGTGCTGAGGCGCGTTGCAACGGCGCGGTGAACCATCGGCTGTGGCGCTTCCCGATTAAATGGGGAGGTGCGCGATGACGCAGACGGTACGTGAATTGGCGATGCGCGCGAAGAAGGCTTCGGCCGCACTCGCGATAACGACGGGCGACGAGCGCGAAGCGGCCCTGGTGGCAATGGCGGCGGCTCTGCGCGAGCATGCGGGCGAGATTCTGGCCGCAAACGCGCAGGACATGGACGCGGCTCGTGAGGCGGGCACCGCAGCGCCTCTGCTCGATCGCCTGATGCTGAACGAAGGACGCATCGATTCGATGGCGTCCGCCCTGTGCGACCTCGCGAAGCTTCCCGATCCGCTTGGCGTGATCCAGCAGGAGCGCACGCTCGATTCCGGCGTGCGGCTGCAGCGCGTGAGCGTGCCGATGGGCGTGGTCGCGATGGTGTACGAGGCGCGCCCGAATGTGACCGCGGACGCGGCGGGCATCTGCCTGAAATCGGGCAACGCCTGCATTCTGCGCGGCGGTTCCCTGGCATTCAATTCCTGCAAGGCCATTGCCGATGTGCTTTTGGAAGCGGCTGTTTGTGCAGGCATGCCCAACGATTGCATCTGCTTCATCCAGACGACCGACCGCGCTGCAACCGACGAGCTGTTGAAGCTGCGCGGGCTGGTTGACCTGCTCATTCCCCGTGGCGGGGCGGGGCTTATCCGCCACTGCGTCGAGGAGTCGACGGTGCCGGTTATTGAGACAGGCGTGGGAAATTGTCATGCATATGTGCACAGCCCTGCCGACATCACGATGGCGAAGAACATCATCATGAACGCGAAGACGCAGCGCCCCGGCGTGTGCAATGCGATCGAAAGCGTTCTGGTGGATGCGGACATCGCTGATGAGGCGCTTGCCGCCATTCTGCCGGCGCTGCATGAGGCGGGCGTGGTCATTCACGGCGACGTGGAGGTGGCGCGCATTGGCGCGGCGGCGGGCGTTCCCATTGTGCCGGCGACGGCAGACGACTGGGCGACGGAGTATCTCGACCTGGAGATTGCGATTCATGTGGTCGCGGGCCTGGACGAGGCGATTGCCCACGTGAACACCTATGGCACGAAGCATTCGGAATGCATCATCACGAGCGACGAGACGGCGGCAGCGCGCTTCCTCGCGCAGGTGGATGCGGCGGCCGTGTACTGGAACGCCTCGACGCGTTTCACCGACGGCGGCGAGTTTGGCTTGGGTGCCGAAATTGGCATCTCGACGCAGAAGCTGCACGCGCGCGGACCCTTCGCGCTGGAGGCCCTGTGCTCGTACAAGTACATCCTGCGCGGCGACGGCCAGGTGCGCGGATAGAACGACGCGATTGGCGGGTGCGCTTGGCATGGGCGAGCAGGGCGCGGCTAGAACAAGGCGCCAGGCACGGCGCGGGCGAACGACGCAGGTGAAGGCGACAAGGCAATGACGGCAACGGACACGGGTAACAACATGAAGGTGTGCGACAAATTCTCCGACTTGGGACGCGACGACTCCAGCAGGCAATGCCGGCTGGGAATATTCGGCGGCACCTTCGACCCGGTGCATGTGGGCCATCTGGCGGCGGCGGAGAACGTGCGCGAGACGCTCGGGCTCGACGCGGTGGTGTTCATGCCGGCGGGCGTGCCGGTGTTCAAGCTCGACAAGAAGGTGACCCCGGGCGAAGATCGGCTTGCGATGTGCCGGCTCGCGGTGGCCGACAACCCGTTCTTCGACGTGTCGGACATCGAGGTGCGCCGGCCGGGCAACACCTACACCTACGAGACGCTGCGGGTGCTGCGCGAGCATTTCCCCGCGAATGTGAGTCTGTATTTCATCGCGGGCGCCGATGCCATTCTCTCGCTGGGGAAGTGGCGCAACGCGCTCGAGATTTTCCAGCTCGCGCATATTGTCGGGATGGCGCGGCCGGGCTACTCGAGCGAGGCGGCGGCGCAGGCGATTTACGCGGAAGGCCAGCGCATCGAGGTCGATTTCGTGGAAGTGCCCGGGCTTGACATATCGTCGAGTCATGTGAGAGCATCCGCGAGATGCGGGCGCTCGATTCGCTATGTTGTTACGGATGAAGTGCGCGACTATATAATGGATGCGCGACTGTATTGTTAAAGGAGGGCGAGCTATGACTGTCGAAGACGTTTATGGCGAAGAGAACTTTAAGCGGATGAAAAAGATCCTGAAGAACAGGGTATCCGCAAAACGTTACGACCATTCCAAGCGCACCGCGAAAACCGCGGAGGAGCTGGCGCTGGTTTACGGCGTTGACGAAGGCAAGGCGCGTCTTGCCGGCCTGCTGCACGACTGGGACAAGGGCCTGACCCTCGACGAGGAGCGCGGCCGCGTGAAGCAGTACGAGCTCGACATTGACCCGCTGGTGATTACCGACATGCCGTATCTGCTGCATGGTCCCACCGCCGCGGCGGCGCTGCGTGCGGAATTCCCCGAGATTGGGGAGGACGTGCTGGCGGCAATTGAGCGGCACACCTCGGGCGCGCTCAAGATGACTCCGCTCGACATGATCGTGTACACGGCCGACCTGATTGAGCCGGGCCGCGATTATAGGCGCGTGAAGGCCATTCGCAAGGCAGTGGGCAAGGTGAGCCTGCCCGAGCTGTACTTCCTCGCGTTCAAGAACTGCTTCGAGTTCCTGATTGGCCAGAACCGCATGATCCATCCGCGCACGGTGGACATTTGGAATGCCCTGGTGTACGAGATGCAGACCAACGTGGTCAATCGTGCGGAAGCGGCTTACGAGGCGGGAAGCCAGCTGCAGGCGCAGCCGACCGACTGGATCGCCGCCGAGCGCGCGATGCCGGAGGATTAGTTTTCGAGTAGCCGCGCGTGCCTGCGGGGGTGAAAGCCCTCCCGGGCAAGTGACATATGTAGAACGAGAGCCCCTGTATGTGGGCTCTCGTTTTGTCTGGGTGGCTTGTTGGTGGGTGTGGGCGTGGGGTGTGCGGCCGGGCATCTAGTGCGGCGCGTCGCCTTCAGGCCGTCCCGCTCGCCCCAGCCGCTTACTCGTTTTCGGAAGGAAGCTTCTTCGCCCAGCGGATGACGCGCTTCGTGACCAGGCTGAACAGCACGACCTCGATGAACACCTTCAGGAGGTAGGTGAGAAGCGTGTTCTCGAAATTGCTGATGGCGGAATAGGTGAAGCCGTAGGCGATGAGCGTGAACACCACCGTGTCGACCAGTCCGCCGAAGATGGTCGATGCGATGCAGCGCTTGAAGAGGCCCTGCTCGCCGTCCTGGTCGTGCAGGCGCTGCATGATCTTGTCGTTCACGTAGGTGCCGGCCATGTAGGCGATCATCGACGCGGCCACCATCAGCGGCGCGATGGTGAAGATGGTGGAGTACTCGGATTGGATGGTGAATTCGGGGTCGGAAGGCAGCAGCACGACGATTTGCAGGATCAGCACGCTCGTGACGTTGCAAATCATGGCGGCGCGGCGCATGGCGATGGCTTTCTTGAAGCCGAAGACCTCGGCGCACATGTCGGAGACCACGTAGTCGATGACGATGGTCGCGATGCCGCCGCCGAGCGTGAGGCCGAAGAAGGCCTCGTTTTTGATGGCGCACAGGTTGGCGGTAATAAGCGACATGGTGGTGACCGCGAAGAGCACGCGGAGGAGCGCTTCCCTCGATTGGGGAAGGAACTGAGCCATGATTAACCTTTCTCCATTCATATGGCAGTGGTGTTTGGGCGGATGGCGGCCTACTATGAGCCGCCGCAGAGCGGGTTAGCGGCGCGCGACACAACCAGTGCGCTGGCTGATTGGGCATGCAACGCCAAGCAAGAGGCGGCGCGCGAGCGGAATCCCCCTGCTACTCCTGGTCCTCTTTGCCCATGAGCTTGGAGATGCGGTCCGAATAGACGGCGTCGGTGATGCCGGCCTCTTTCAGGTCGATGACGGGCGCGTCGTTCCAGAGCGATTCCAGGCGGTAGTAGTCGCGGGCTTCGGGCTGGAAGACGTGGACGATGAAGTCGCCGTAATCGAGCAGCGCCCAAGTGCCCTCGTCGACGCCCTCCTTATGGAAGGGCTTCGCGTTGCCTTCCTTGCGCACCTTTTCCTCGATCTTGTCGATGATGGCGGCAACCTGGCGGTTGTTCTGGGCGGTCGCGATGACGAAGTAGTCGGTGGCGGTCATGAGACCGCTCATTTCCTGCACCATGATGTCGGTGGCTTTCAATTCATCAGCGGTGCGTGCGGCGATGAGCGCGCATTCCCGCGGGTCGTGATTGCGTCTGTTCGGCATGTGAGTTTCCTTATCCGTTTCGGGTTTTGAAGAATGGTATACGAAGGGTCTATTTGCCCACGCCTTCGCGGCGAAGTTCCAGATGGTTTCCATTGTAGAGGTGGGGAAGGGGTGGTGTGGTTGCGTGTGGTGTACTCGCGTGTGACGGGCGGCTTCCGCTGGTGGCCGGC
>CAVFFT010000027.1:0-81953 GCA_963621885.1 bacterium | reverse complement strand
AAGACCTCGAGCGTGTAGGCGCCGTCTTCCACGCCGTCAAGCGGGATGGAGAGCGTGCCCGATGCCGCGTCCTCGCCGGAGCAGTCGGCGAGCTTGCCGTAATTGACGACGGCGCCGTCGGCGTCCTTGAGGTCGCAGGAGACATACTGGTTCGCTCCCGTGGTCGCGCCCTTGTAGCTGAATTCGAGAGCGGCACCCGTCTGAACGGCCTGCGAGGGGGTCGCGACGAGCTCGAGCGCCTGAGAGCTGTCCTTCATCGTGAACTTCAGCGTGCCGGTTGCCGCAGCCGCCTTCTGGAGGCCGCCGCCCACCGTCGCCATCGCCTTGCCGCCCTCGGATGCCGAAGACGTGAAGAGAACAGATGAAAGGTTCAATTGCAAAGCGGGTCGAACTGCTAAGCCGCCATCGTCGACATCCCAGCCTCCAAGCCAGGGATTGCCTTTTTTGTCGACCGTGCAAGCTGTATGGGCATGGTCGCCAGGCGTAAGCAGCCACCAATCGTTATCAATCTTGCCAACATTCTCATCTATGGTATAAGTCTCACGATATGATAGCGCCCATAATTTCTGGGCATCTATCGACTGTCTCGCAATTCCATATCCGATCGTCAGATTCCTTGCGCTGATGAGCGCATATTCCTTGCTCGAATTCGTATTTATATCATTCGCAATGGATTCCATTTCCTGCTGCAGCGTGCTTCCCGCGTATTCATACGGGTATTTCCATGCCGTCATGCCTGCGGGGTTGTTGGCATAATACTTTCCGTCATATGCGGTATATCCGTCGGCCGCCGTAGCGCCGTTTCCGCTGCGGAACGCAGAGCTTCCAAAATCATTATTTGCCGCAAGCAGCGTGGTGTGGCCCGCCTGCGGATAGACGCCGCTTGTGGCGTCGCCCACGACCCACCACTCGTGGCCGGCGAAGGCCACCTTGCTCGTGTTCACCGTCAGGTCGGCCTGTCCCGCCTGGATTCCCGCTGCGAACGCCGCGCCCGGCGCCACGCAGAGCGCCATAGCGATGGCGACCAGCGCGCTTATCAGCCCTTTTCTCATGCTTCCAGTCCCCAATCTCCCCCATGCTTCGCGCCGCGTCTTGGGCGCCATCGTCCGAAAGCAACGGCGCGCGCACCCAGCTTGCGGCCGTTAGTTCCAAGTTTACAGAATGGTAACATCGAGCGTCCCCCCCCGCAACTGGGATTTTGCCCAAATGGGCGTCGATTTCCGCCGTTTCGGCAAGAAGGGGGCTAATCCTGTAATTGCCCCATAAATGAAAAACGCCCCAACTTGGGACGTTCACGAGTCTGGCGGAGAGACGGTATTCCCCCAGCGAAAACTAATTGGCGCCAAGCGCGTTCAAACGCAGCACCCAAAATAGCTAAAGGGAGAGGGCTTCTTTCGAAACCCTCTCCCTTTCAAAGTTTGCTGAGCAACAATCAGATTATTAGTTGCGTGCGGCTTCCTTGACCTTGGCGGCCTTACCAACCTTATCGCGCAGGTAGTAGAGCTTCGCACGACGCACCTTGCCGCGACGCGTCACCTCGATGTGGTCAATCTTCGGCGAATGCACCGGGAACGTGCGCTCCACGCCGACATTGAAGCTGACCTTGCGCACCGTAAACGTTTCCCGGGAGGAAGCGCCCTGACGGCGGATGACGGTACCCTGGAACACCTGGATACGCTCGCGGTTGCCTTCAACAATGCGGTAATGAACACGCACGGTATCGCCGACATTGAAATCGGGGATATCATTCCTGATCTGTTGTTGTTCAATGGCGCGGATATAATCCATTGTCGTTTCCTTCTATGTCAAACCCATACATTTAATCTGTTTGGACGCGAATGGATAGTATACCCACCTTGTCCCTAACTTGCAAGACAGTCTCTCAAGACCACGTATGCTGCATATATTATTCCAATGCGACCCGACTCGGCAAACACCAAGCCGCTCACAGCCCCAACGCCATCAAAGCCACATAGGCCAAAACGCCCACGATGGCGCAAGCGAGCAGATTCTTCGTCTTCACCGCAACGACAACCACAACGGCCGCCGCAATAAGCGGCATGACGCCATCCCAGATGCCTTGCGCAAAATAGTCCGGCTTGAAGAGGTCATTCGTCACCAGCGCGGCAAATGCGGCGCACGGGATAAGGCCTAGCGCCCGCTGCATCTCAAGAGAGAGCTCGCGCCCCTTCAGAACGAAAAGCGGCACCACGCGGCAAATGAGAATCGTCGCAGCGCAGCAGACAAGAACGATGAGGAAGTCTTCAGTCGACATAATCCACCCCCATCTGCCGCTGATAGATGAGGCCCGCGCCGACGCCGCACAAAGCGCCCAAAATGATGGCGGCACCGGAAAGGCCCACAAGCTTGCAAACGATAACGCCCAAAACCGTCGCGATTACCACGATGACACTCGCCCGGCTGAATTTCTGGCTGCAAAGCAGGCAGATGAAAATCGAGGTCATTGCGAAAGAGCCCACCGCAACCGGGATGGAAACCAGATTTCCCAGCAGCACGCCCGCCGCATTCGCACATGCCCAGCTCGAGCAGCAGAACACGTTGACCAAAAGCGCCTGCGAGACCTTCCAATTCCCCGCTTCGAAACGCGCGATATTCACGCCGAAGGACTCGTCGGTCACGCCGGCGGAAAAGAAGAAGCTCAGCTTTTGCGAGGCGTTTTGGCAGTATTTCGAAAGCGAGGCGCTATAGAGAATCTGGCGCGTGTTGACGGCGGAAACGCTCGCGATAATCGCCACGAGCGGCGTGCCCGCCATCCACATGCCGGGAATCATGAACTGGCCGGCGCCGGAATAGAAGATCCAGGAAAGCAGGAAGGCCTGAAGGGCATCCATCCCGATCTGCTGCTCCATGATGCCGCACGGCAAGCCAATGCCAACGTAGCCCAGCATGATAGGCATCGCTGTTTTAAGCGAATCAAGTATTTCAGTCTGAGAAAGCATAGAAGCGATTATATGCATTCGCCTTGCATGAACCAGATAAAATTCGGCCGTCATCGACACTCCAAACGTTCACGCCGCGAGCGGTTGTCGGGCGACGCGAACGGTTGATGCGGGTAGCGCGCGGTTGGTAGGCGCGACGGCAGCCGCTATTCAGCTGAAACGATAAGCAGGCGGCCGCAGTTCGGGCAGCGCGAAAGAGGCGCCTCGCGACGAATCTGGAGCAGCCTGTTTGCATCGATGACATTGCGGCAGGTACCGCAGCGGTTTTCCGCAAGCTGAGCCATACCAATGCCGCCACCATGACGCACGGCTTCGCGATACGCCTTCAAAAGAGCCGGGTCGATGCACGCGGAAATCTCGGCGCTCTTCTGGCGCTTCTGCTCGAGCGTCGCGTTCAACGCGGCGGAATCCTGCTGGAACGAATCGCGAATCTCATGCGCCTTCACATCAAGCGCCTTCGTCGCGGATTCAATCTGCGCCTTCACTGCTTCCACCTGCTCGGACCTCTCGGCGGCCTCAAGCTGTTCTTCCTCAAGCGTGTCAAGGCGCTTTGCCAGGCCATTCAAATCGCGCGTGAGCGACTGCACCGCACGGAAATCGCCCTTTGCCGCATCGATGCGCTCCTGCGTGTCATTGCGCTTCCGCGTGAGAATCGCCTGTTCATCTTCAAGCTGAATGAGCTTGCGCGAAACCGAATCATGCATCTTCGAAACTTGCGCGAGCTTCTCCACAATCGCCTTCTTCTTCTCGGCAAGAGCGGCAAGCTCCTCGCGCTGAGGCAGTTCGGACAGATGCTTTTCGGTATTGATGATTTCGATATCAATCTGCTGCAGTTCGAGAAGAGCCCTCAGATCGTCACGTGTTGCCTGCATATTTGCGCTTCCCTTCTCTGCGAGCCTTATTGCTCGTCGCTATTCCCAAGTCGCAGGAAGATCCATCAAGAAGGTCTGCGCGGCGGGAATCCCGGCTTCTTTCGCTAATTCTAGCAGAACATAACAATGCGGCTGTTCGCTTACATCATGCCCCAAATCGATGATGGCAAGGCCCGCCTCGACCGCATCAAGCGCGGCATGGTATTTCACCTCGCCGCAAATGAGCAGGTCGACACCTTGGGAAACGCAGTTCTGCGGCGCGTCACCCGCGGCCCCCGTCCACAGGCAGATACGCTTCACCGACTGTGCCGGATTGCCCCAGAGCCGGCATTTGCGTCCGAAAACCTTTTCACAAAGTTGACGATAGGCGCTGGCGGAAGAAGCTGCCGCCTCGCAAATGCGCCCATAGCCAAAGCCCGGATGGCCTGCCACGGTCTCGAGAATGTCGGGACCCGGCTCGAGCCCCAAAGGGTCCGCCAGCACCCGTGCCGCGCGCGGGTTCGCGTCGAGCGCCGTATGGAAGGAGATGATGGAAACGTCGCTCTTCAGCGCATGCCACATGCGCGCGCCCACCGCATCGCGCGCCGGGTCGGAGGTCACCCGTTCAGGAAAATCGAGATAGAGCGGATGATGCGTCAGAAGGACATTCGCCCCGTGCGCAACAGCAAAGTCGATCGCCTGGATGGTCGGGTCGAGCGCAACCGCGACACCGGATACCTCGGCATCGGCGTCGCCCACGAGCATGCCGGTGCGGTCCCATGGCTCGGCCGCACTTTCAGGCAACATGTCGAGAAGACGCCGTTCAAGCTCCCCTACCCGCATAGGTTCCTCCTTGTTGTTGTCGCTAGTGCGTGGCACTTTACGCGCACGGCGCGGTCGCCTGTGCAGCATCTGGCCCACAAGCCACGCGCGCCTTACCCCGCGCGCAGACTTGTCGCTAGCGCGCCTTGCCGCGCGCGTAAACTTGTGGCTAGCGCGCGGCACCCCTCGAAACGATGTCTTTGAACGCCGCCACGAAGCGGTCGATATCCTCGGCCGTGGTGTAACGCCCCATCGAAACACGCAGCGAGCACAGCGCCTCGTCGCGCGGTATTCCCAGAGCGCTCAGCACGTGGCTTGGCTCGAGCGAGCCCGTCGAACACGCCGATCCACCAGACAAAGCAAATCCCGCCAGGTCAAGCTGCAGAATGAGCGTTTCGCTTTCAATACCCGGCACAATCAGGCTCGCGATATTCGGCAGATAGTCGTCGCTTCCGCAAGCTTCCGGCACGCTCGGATGAGCAAGCCCCTCAGCGCGCAGGTCCTCGTACAAACGGTCACGCAAGCCCGCAAGACGCGTCTGCTCCTCTTCACGAATGGAAAGCAGCGTATCGGCGGCGGCGGCAAAACCGACCACGCCGGCAACATTCTGCGTTCCGCTGCGGCGCCCCTGCTCTTGGCCGCCACCCAACAGAAACGGCGTGAAAGGCGTCTTCGTACGCAGATAGAGCGCGCCCACACCCTTGGGACCGCCCACCTTGTGCGCGGAAAAGCTCGCCGCATCCACACCGGCAGCCTTCACGTCGACCGCCGTCTTTCCGAACGCCTGCGTGGCATCGGTATGGAACAGGGCACCCGCTTCATGGGCCGCCTGCGCCGCGGCCTTCACATCCTGAATGGCACCCGTTTCGTTATTCGCCCACATGAGGGACACCAGCGTCGTATTCGGCCTCAAACATTCACGCAGGGCATCGGGAGTGACAAAACCCGCGCGATTCGGCTTTACGACATCGACCTCGCAGCCCCTCTCCCGCAGAAGGGGAATGAGGGTCAGCACCGCCTCGTGCTCGATGGCGCTCGTCACAAAATGAGGCACATAGTCGGCATTGCCGCGCTGGCGTTCCTCATGAACGCGCGCATCAATGATTCCCAGAATCGCGGCGTTGTCGGCCTCGGTCGCGCCCGAGGTGAACACGATCTCGGTAGGCCTTTGCGCGCCCACCGCCCGCGCCAGACGCACGCGCGCATCCTCAAGCGCCGAAAACGCGTTTCGGCCGGGAGTGTGCAGGCTGTTCGCATTCATGCCGAAGGAAACGTTCTCGCGCCCGGGCGCAAGATAGGGCTGCATCGCGTCATACGCCTCTTGCGAAAGCGGCGCGGTCGCGGCCCAATCGAGATACACATAGCTTTCCGCCACGCGCATGCTATTCCTCCTCCTGGGAAGCGGCGGCGTTTGCGTCGGCGACACCGGCAGCCGCGCCACCATCACCATCAGCAAGCGCCTCAGCGGCGGCCTGCTGCGCAAGCGAACGCACCTCGGCCATCGCCTGCGCCGGATCTTCCGCCGTAAAGCAGGCGCTGCCCATCACGAACACATCCGCGCCCGCCCGCGCCACGCGCGCCACGGTCTTCGCATTGATGCCACCATCAACCTCGATATCCGGTCGGCAGCCCTGCTCTTCGCACATGCGCACGAGATCGGCGATGCGGTCTTCCGTGCCTTCGATATACGACTGCCCCGAAAAGCCGGGATACACGCTCATCATCAGCACCATGTCGAGCTGGGACAGGAAGGGGCGCAGCGCCTCAACCGGCGTATCGGGCTTGAGCGAAACGCACGCGCGCGAACCGCCTTCATGAATCATCGCGATCGCCTGCGGAATCTCCTCTTCGGGATTGGCAAAGGCCTCGTAATGCACCGTGATATTCCAAGCGCCGGCCTCGACGAACCACGGCAGCTCCACCAGCGGATTGTCAATCATCAGATGGACGTCAACCGGGCGGCGGGCAATACCGTGCAGGTTCTTGATGAAAGGAATGCCCATCGTGAGATTCGGCACGAAATGGCCATCCATCACGTCGACGTGGATGATGTCGGCGCCCATGTCCTCGACCGCGTGAATGTCATAACCCATATGCATGAAATTCGCGGAAAGAATCGAAGGCGCAATCCTGATGTCTGAATACATGGCTTTCCTTTCGCCGGTCCAACCTGTCGATAATAGCGCGGGCAGCAAGCCCGTCAAAGGAGCATTCGCGTTCGCGGGCAACCCACCCGCTAAAAGCCACATTCACATCAAGGGCCGAACGCCCAGCGGGGAGAAGACGGCGTTTCGAAAGGCGCCAGGGTCGCAAACCGGCGACCTACCACGGCAGGCGAACTAGCGCCCCAATGCACCGTTTCTCGCGAAACCGCGCTCCAGCGAGAGGAGCGTCTCTTTCATTCTCGTGCCAAAAGCGTAATCCCCCACGCCGCCGCTGGCCGGCACCACGCGATGGCACGGCACGATAATCGGAAGGGGATTCACGCGATTTGCGCTTCCCACCGCTCGCGCGGCGCCTGGATGCCCGATTTCCGCAGCAACCTCGGAATAGGTGCGCGTTTCACCATAGGGAATCTGCTCGAGCGCATGCCACACTTCCTGCTGAAACGCCGTGCCCCGGGGATTGAGCGGAAGGTCGAAGATCCGCCGCCTGCCCGCGAAGTACTCCTGCAGCTGCGTCGCCGCCGCATTCGTGATGGCATCGGGCGTACGAGCGCCCGCAAGCGCCACATCACCAGGGACAACGCGTACCAGCGCCGAGCCGTCAGACTCCAGCGTGATCTTCCCGAAAGGCGTGTTGTAAACGAAGTAGCCCATTATGCGTGGGAACCGATGCGCGGTTCCGTTCCCGCGCGCAGACGCTGCATGTTCGCGCGATGCGCCCAGAAAACGAGCACGGCCGCGGCGCTCACCAGCACCCAGCCAAACGGGTCGCCCCAGTACCAGTACAGGGCGAGGAAGGGGCACAGCACCGCCGCGGCGATGGAGCCAACGGAAACGCGGCGGGTCGCCACAACGAGCACCGCAAAAAGCGCGAGCTCAATCACCGCACCCAGAACGCCAAAGACGAAGAAGAGGCATCCGACCGCAACCGCGATGCCCTTGCCGCCATGGAAGCCAAGCCATGGCGAGTAGATATGGCCCGAAACGCAGCCGATGAAGGAAAGCGCGAGGAAATCGCGCGGCGCCACCCAGGCGAACGTCGAAGAGACGTCGCCCTCCAGGCACACCGTCGCCACGCAGACCGCGATAAAGCCGCTCAGCAGGCCTTTTCCGAAATCAAGCACGAAAACGGCAATGCCCGCGCCCTTGCCCATCACACGCATGGCGTTGGTCGTTCCGATATTTCCCGAACCCGCCTTGCGGATATCGGTGTGGTAAACGAGCTTGCCAATGACAAGCCCCCAGGGAATCGATCCTAAAAGAAAGGGAATCACAAAGGTCGCGATAAGACCCGCTAGCATCATAACCTCCCGCAATCGCTACGCCTAATACGCCAGACCTTGAAAACAGTCCACCCTTGGCACGGAAGCCTTCGGACGTTGAGCCCCGGGCTTCCTTCTCTAGCCTACCGGTGCGCTATTCGCTTTTCTTCTTCACCTTGATCTCTATCGGCGTGCCGACGAAATCGAAGGACTTGCGGATGCGGTTCGTCAGATAGCGCTTGTACGAATCGTCGATCAGGTCGGGGTTGTTCGCGAAGAATGTGAACGCCGGCGGGCAGGTGCCCGTCTGGGTGACGTACTTGATCTTGAGCGTCCGCTTGCCCTTGCTCGGCATGAAGCCGAATTCGCGAATCTCCGACAACCAGATGTTCAGCTTGCTTGTCGAGATCGTCTTCGAGAAGTTCTCGTAGGCCGAATCGATCGCGCCCCAGATGCGGTGCGTGTTCTTTCCCGTCATCGCGATGATGGCGATGACCGGCGCATAGTTCACGAACATCATGCGGTCTTCAATACGCTCGCGAATCTCCGCCTTCTTGTCGGGACCTTCGACCAGGTCCCACTTGTTCAGCAGGATGATCATCGCGCAGCCGCGTTCGCGCGCGTAGCCCGCCACGCGCTGGTCCTGGTCGGTCATGCCGATCGAGCCGTCAATCACGAGCAGACACACATCGGCGCGATCGATGGCGCGCATCGCCCGCACGTAGCTGTAATACTCCACATCCTCGTCGATTTTGCTCTTGGCGCGCAGACCTGCGGTGTCAACGAGGCGATAGAGTTTGCCCTCGTGCTCAACGAGCGTGTCGATGGCGTCGCGCGTCGTTCCCGCGACATCGCTCACGATGGAGCGCTCGCGCTTCGCAAGCAGATTCGTCAGCGTCGACTTGCCCGCGTTCGGGCGGCCGATAATGGCGACGTTGATGATGGAATCCTCGTCCACATCGCTCTCGTCCTCCGTCGGCTCGGGCAGAAGCTTCACGACCTCGTCCAGCACATCGCCGGTACCCGTTCCATGCACCGCCGAAACCGGCCACGGATCGCCAAGACCCAGGCGGTAGAACTCCCACAGCTGGTCTTCGCGACCTGGGGTGTCGACCTTGTTCACCAGCAGCAGGACCGGCTTGGTGCTGCGGCGCAAAATGCGGGCGACCTCTTCGTCGTCGGCGTTGATGCCGGTGTTGCCGTCCACGAGAAACAGGATGACATCGGCCTCGTCAGCCGCGGTGAACGCCTGCGAGCGGATGCTGTCCTGGAAGCGGTCGGTGCCACCCATCTCGATACCGCCCGTGTCGATCATCACGAATTCGCGGCCATTCCAGTCGGCCTTATGGTACGAACGGTCGCGCGTCACGCCGCGCATCTCGTGCACAATGGCGTCCTTGCACTGGGTTATGCGGTTGACCAGAGTGGATTTCCCCACATTTGGGCGGCCTACGACCGCGACAACAGGTAATGGCATGACTACAGCCTTTCGAAAAACTCCTCGACGGGAAGAATCTGGCTCTCGGGAGTCGATGCCCCGGCCGTTATTCCCACGGTTTCGCAATCAACAAAATCGTCCGCATCCAGTTCCGATACGGTTTCTATATGATACGTCTTCGCGCAAATCGTCTTGCAGATTTCATAAAGTCTCGTGGTGTTCGACGAATTGTGACCGCCTATCACCACCATCGCATCCACCTGCGCGGCAAGGTCGCGCGCGGCCGCCTGCCGCTTCGACGTAGCGTTGCAAATGGTGTCGCGCACATCCGCCTCGACACCCGCCTCTTTCAGCGCCGCGATAATGGCATCGAAGACCTCGCGGTTCTGCGTCGTCTGCACGACAACACCCACCTGAGCAGGCAAATCAGCGGGAATGGATGCCGGCTCATCAACAATGCGCACATCGCCTCCCGCCTGCTGCGCGAAAGCGCGAATGGCTTCGACCTCAGGATGCTGCGCGTCGCCCACCACGAGAACAACCCGGTAGCGCTGCGCAAGCTCGACCGCCGCCCGTTGGGCGCGCGCGACATGAGGGCACGTGGCGTCGATGACGACGAGCCCATCGCGATTGAGCGCCTCGTGTTCCGCCGGACCCACGCCATGGCTGCGGATGACGACCGCGCCACGGTAAGAGGGGTCGACGGCGGAAACCGCCTCCACGCCCGATTGCGCCAGCTGGGCCACCACCTGCGGGTTATGGATGAGCGGACCGAGCGATTTCACCTGGTCGTAGTCCTCCGCGGCCCGCTGGGCCAAGGTGAGCGCGCGCTGAACGCCGAAGCAGGCGCCCGCCGAATCGGCACGAAGGGTTCTCATTGGCGCCCGCTTTCCGCTTGCGCGGCAGGCTGTGCGCTTTCCGCCTGCACCGCGGTCTGCTTGCCCTCCGGGGCTTGCGTGGACGCGGCAACAAATTGCTCGCCCGCCGCCGCCTTCACAACAGGCGGCTCATCGCCCGGACGCCAGGAGCCAAAGAGTCCCGAAAAGTCCTCATCGAGCGGGAAGAGCTCCTTCATGTTCACTTCGACAGCAGGAATCCCCTGGTTGAGCGCGTAGCATTCGCGCATCGCGAACCAGCTGAACGCCTCCATGCGGGACTGCTTTTCCACCCAGTCGAAATCCTTCAGATAGAGCGGCTTGCCATATTCCACCGTGATCTTGGGGAAATGGATGCGACCGCCCTTCTTCGGCTTGATCTTCTCGGAATTGTGCACCGTCGAGGGAACGACTGCCGCCTTTCCCATGCGCGCGATAAGCGCCGCGCCCGCATGGATCCGCAGCGTGACATTGCCCCGCCCACGGCGCGTGCCTTCCGGGAACATCGCCACGATCTCGCCATCACGCAGATAGCGCGACGCGCGTTTCACCGCAGACAAGTCGGCGGAATCGCGCTTGACGGGAAAAGCCCCGTGCATTCCCAGAAACCAGCCAAAGAAGCCCTTCATGACGTCGTCTTTCGCCATGAAGCGCGGCCATTGGCCCGGTCGCAGCACCACGTAATGGAAAATCGGATCGGCGAAGGAGACGTGGTTGCACACCACCAGCGCACCCGTGCCACCGCGGCCGAAGGGAGCGACGTTCTCCTTCCCTCGGGTCGCCACGCGATACAGGGGGCTCAGAATAATCCAGAGCACGAACCAGACAAGATTGCCCAGCGCATGATTGTTGTGCTTCTTTCCCTCTACGGGCACCTGTGCGCGCTCGTAGGCACGCTCCGCCTTATCGGCCCAGCTCATTCGGCCTCTTTCTGCAAATCGCACACGAAGCGCACGCATTCCTTCACCGTGCGGCCCGAGGTGTCGAGCAACACGGCGTCATCGGCGCGATGCAAAGGGCTTTCCGCGCGATGGGTGTCCTGCTCGTCGCGCTTGATGATATCGGCAAGCACCTTGTCGTAGTCGGTGTCGCCCACGCCGCGCGCAAGATTCTGCGCCACGCGCCGGTGCGCGCGCTCTTCCGCGCTCGCGGTCACAAACAGCTTCACTTCGGCATCGGGAAAAACGGTCGAGCCGATATCGCGCCCGTCAACAACGTAGTTTCCCTGGCGTCCAATACGACGCTGCTGGTCAACCAAGGCGCGGCGCACTTCGGAAACGCTCGCGACCCGCGCGACCGCGCGATCGACCTCACCCGTGCGAATGGCGCTCGTCACATCCAATCCGTCAATGAGGACGCGTGAAGGAGCCGGGTCGCCCGCTTCATGCTCAAAGGATATGCAGGCCGTGCGCGCAAGCTCGCCCAGCTTCTGCTCGTCGTCAAGAGACACGCCGCCCTTCAGCGCGAGGTAGGCAACGCACCTATACATCGCACCGGTATCAAGGCACGAGAATCCCAGACGCTTGGCCGCAAGCCGCGCAATCGTCGACTTGCCCGCCCCACTTGGTCCATCAAGGGCAATTATCACTGCTGTACCAGCCTTTCAAACAGATTCAAAAATGAAGGGAAACTCACCTTCACCGCATCGAAATCGACGATGTCAACGGGCGTATTCCCGCAAAGGCCAAGCAAGCTCCATGCCATCGCAAGACGATGGTCATGACGCGAGTCGAATACCAGGCCCTCAGGAATGCGCAGGTCAGGCTGCCCCTGAATGTAGAGGTCGTCGCCCTCGTCCCAGGCGTCCACCCCAATCGCGTTGAGCGTGTCGATAGTCGCCGCAAGGCGGTTCGACTCCTTCACCTTCAGCTCGCCGACGCCACGGAAAACGGTGATGCCGCGCGCATGCGCCGCCACCATCGCGAGCACCGGAATCTCGTCGATTTCGGAAGCGATATGCTGCGGAGGAATCTCGCAGCCCACAAGGTCGGGCGTCCACGCGGCGGAAATGATGCCGTAGGCCTCCTTGCCCGAATACCCGGTGATGCGCGTGTCGATGCTCGCGCCCATGCGCTCGAGCGTGCGCACGAAGCCCGTGCGGGCGGTGTTCAGGCTCACGTTTTCCACCTGGATGCTGCTTCCCCGCTTCAGCAGGGCCGCGCAAATGAGATACGCCGCCGAAGACGGATCGCCTGGCACCGAAACCTCGCATGCCTTCAGACTGCACGGCCCCTCGACCGTGGCGGTAAGCGTCGACGCCGTCGTTGTCGCACCGAATTCCGGCAGCATGAGCTCCGTATGGTTGCGGGAGGGCGAAGGCTCGCGCACCGTCGTCGTGCCCTGCGCGAAAAGGCCCGCCAGAAGCACGGCAGTTTTCAGCTGCGCCGACGACATGGGCGACTCGTAATCGATCGCCTTCAGGGCGCGGGTGCCCTTCTCCGTCAGAGGCAGCGTCTCGCGACCCGCCGGCTCGAAGGTCACGCCCATCTTCATCAGCGGTGCCGTGATGCGACGCATCGGGCGCGTGACCAAGCTGTCGTCACCCGTGATGGTCACGCTTATGTCCCAGGGTGCCAACACGCCCATGAGCAGGCGCGCCGTCGTTCCGGAATTGCCGCAGTCGATAGGCTCGGAAGGCTCGGTAGGCCCTTGCGCTCCCCAGCCGGTGATGCCGCCTTCAAGGCTTCCGTCAAGAGCGCGGGTCAGCTCGACCTTGGCGCCCAGCTGCCTCACAGCGCCTATCGACGAACGCACGTCCTGCGAATCGAGCAGGCCCGACACGCGGCTCGTGCCTTCCGCCATAGCACCAAAGAGAACGGCGCGATGTGAAATCGATTTGTCTCCGGGAACACGCGTGGCACCATCAAGAGGCCCTGCCAGCGGTTCGATGCGGGTTATGTTATTGCTCGCCATGGGTGTGCTCCTTTGCCGTCAACGGCCCGATGTCTACAGAATACCCCGAATCGCGCAGACCATGAACGAAAGCCTCCATATCGCCCTCATCGGTCAGCACGAGCGAGAGGACCGCGGTATGCGCGGTCAGGTGGTCGATCTCGATCGAGTGAATATTGCAGCCGCAAACACCCGCCTGCGTCGTGATTTCGGCGATGGCACCCTGCCGGTTTTGCATGGGAATGCGCGCCTCGAAAAGCTTCTCGGTCTCGGGAAGCCAACGTGTGGGAATCGCCCGTCGCGCTTCCGCACTCTGCTCGAGCAGCTCTTCCAGAAGCGGACGGTTCCCCGCCGCGATTGCGAGGCGATACGACTCGATGATGCCGCGCAGCTCGCGCAGGCCACCCGACACCTCGTCCGCGTTATCAAGCAGAATGCCGCTCCACAAGCGGGCCGAGCCGGCGGCGATGCGGGTCGAATCCTTGAAGCCGCCCGCTGCCAGGCGGAACAGGGCGCCCTGGTCATCGACGTGCTGGTTCGCCAGCTGCACCAACGAGGCCGCCACGATATGCGGCACATGGCTCACCACCGCGACCGCCGCATCGTGGTCTTCGCGCGGAAGCGATATCACGCGCGCGCCAATCGAGGTCAGAAGGTCGTGATACCACGCATACTTGCTGGAGGACGTGCGGGCATCGGGGCAGAGAATCCAGTGCGCGCCCTGGAACATCTGCGGGCGGGCGCCGGCAATGCCATTCACTTCCGACCCGGCCATCGGATGGCCCGGCAGGAAGACGCTCGGATCGGGCAGCAGCTCTTCGGCCAAGGCGCAAATGCGTCCCTTCGTGGAAGCGGTGTCCGACACGAGGCCGCGGTAATCGCAGCGCGCGAGAGCTTCAAAATAGGGGCGCGCCTGGTCGACCGGAATCGCCAGCAGCACAAAATCGCAGCCATCCTGAATGAAACGCTCGAAAGCATCGTCACCGGCAAGCGCGCCTTCGTCTATCCATGCGCGTTCGCAAGCAAGGTCTATCGATTCACGCGAGGCGTCAACGCCCAGCACATGAGAATCGGGGCAGGCGCTCTTGAATGCGCAGGCGAATGATGCGCCGACCATTCCCATACCCACAATGGCTATTCTCTTCATGCTTGAAAGCTCCTTTTCGAATGCGCTTCGCGATGCGACATGACCACATGTCCGCGCGAAAAGCCCTGACACCTTATCATAATCGTGAGCATCCGCCTGTGCGTTAAGGCCATGCGCTATCATCTGCCCTCGAAAGAACACGCAGGTAATAATTACGCAAACAAGCTTGGAGGATGCCACTCCGTATGTCAGTCGACCGCTCGCGTCTCGCGAAAAACACCATCTACCAATATATATTGCAGGCGATGAAGTACCTGTTCCCCTTCGTCACGGTTGCCTATCTCACCCGCACGCTCGGGCCTGACGTATTCGCCATTCGCGCCTACATCATGGCGGCCATGACCTTCATGCTCATGTTCCTGGAATACGGCTTCACGAACTACGGCACGAAGACCATCGCGGAGGCCACCTCGCTACTGGAGGAGCGCATCGAGACGAGCGCGATCACCTTGCTGCGCGGCGTGCTTGCCATCGTGGGCGCCATCGCCCTCATTCCCATTACGCTCGCGTTGCCGCTCATGGCGGCAAATCCCGCCTACGTCGCGATCGCCTACCTCGGCACCTGCTGCAAGGCCTTCCTTCCCGACTACGTTTTCCGAGGTCAGGAGGACATGGGCATCATCACCTACCGATATGTCGCCTCGCAGATCGTGGCGGTTGGTCTGATTTTCATCTTCGTGCGAGGTCCGGAAGACATCCTGCTCGTCGCCATTTTCGAAGCGCTCGGCGCGCTCGTCGCCCTGCTCTGGTCGTGGGAGAACGTCATTCGCAAGCGCAGCATCACCTTCATCCGTGTCGCGGCCGAGCGTCTGAAGTCGGCTTTCACGGAAAGCACCATCTTCTTCATCTCGCATGTCGCGACGGGCATCCTCTCCTCGATCACGATGCTCTTCGTGGGCTACTTCATCACCGACGCCGCGCAGGTCTCGTACTGGTCCATCGCGATGACGGCGGTCGTCGCGGTGCAGGCGCTCTACTCGCCCGTGTCGAACAGCCTCTACCCCCACATGGTGAAGCGGCGCGACTTCGCCATCGTCCGCAAGCTCATGGCAATCGGCATGCCCATCGTCATCGTTGGCACCATCGCCTTCGCGCTGCTGTCCGACATCGTCATGCTCGTGCTTGGCGGCGAGGAGTTCCTGCCGGGCTCCTACCTCATCGCCTACGTGTCGCCGATTCTCACCTTCTCGTTCCCGGCGGTCATGCTCGGCTTCCCGGTGCTTGCCGCCGTCGGCTGGGTGCGCCCGCTCACGGTGACTTCGGTCGCGTCCTGCCTCTTCCAGGTGGCGGGCCTTGTGGCGCTCGTTCTCACGTCGAGCTTCACGATCGAGAACGTCGCGATTCTGCGCTGCGGCAGCGAAGCGGTCCTCTGCTTCACGCGTGTGTTCTTCGTGTTCCTCTACCACCACAAGAGCGGGTCGGAATCGTAGGCTGCAGAGGGAACGATCTGGCGTCGAGCACTTGCGTGACGGCTCGATAGCCGCGCGCGAAACGCAAAAGCGGCAGGAGAATAGCCGGAACACAGCGCGCCAAACTTTGGCGGGAAACGAACTATACGCCCACGCCGGGCTCACGCGTACGAAACGCAAAAGCGGCGCGAGACCAAAGGTCCCACGCCGCCTGAATGCATGAACTGCGTGCCGGGTGCGCAAAGAGCGATTCACCCCATACACACGCGACCCATATGCGCGCGGTTTACTCTCCCTGCTTCTCTTCCTCTTCGCGAGCAAGCTCAGCCTTGATGTCGGAAGAGCAGATGCCCTTCGTACGCGACAGACGCACGACTTCCTTGCCGTGCTCCTCGCACCATTTCACAGCGCGCTGGAAACCGGCATGGCACTGGTCCTCACCGACGCAATACACGTCGAAGTCGACCTCCTGGATGGTCCGGTCGACGTCCTGATAGGTGATGACCTCGTCAACCACGCGCAGCGCGCCCACGAGACGCTTGCGCTCTTCGGTGGTGTACATCACGTTCGCGTCGGGCTTGTACTTCAGGATGTAGTCGCCATCCTGCACGGCCACGATCAGGTAGTCGCCCAGCTGCTTCGCGTGCTCGAAAAGATTGAGATGTCCGATATGAAAGTAGTCGAATACACCGACCGTGAGAACCTTCTTCATTGGGTCGCCCCTCTTCAATATTCGCCGTCAATGACAAGGGCTCATTCTATACCGGCTTCTTAGGCTCATCGCCGCCCTTTACATAAAAGGCAAACGGGCCTGCGCACGCACGGCGCAGGTGGCGCAGGGCAAATTGGCACGAATCCGCAATCCTTCAATGTTCTATTTGGCGAAATACGACATTTCTTCAATGTTTTGAAGGACTTCGCCGTTTGGCATCCATGACACGCCCGTCGTATGAAACCGCATTTGGAACAAACTAGGGTGCGTGCCAATCAGCGCATGTGCACGCATCGTGCGCCGCGCAAGACAGCCGAAAGCGCCCCAATGAGCTGTTTACATGTTCGCGACGCCGCGCGCGTGTGGCGCGGGTCCAAAGCGGGTACAGTATAATCAAGCAAAAACAAGCCAAAGAAAAGAGGTTTTCATGACATTGAACGAGGCTCAGGCGGCACAGATCCAGTCCATTCTGGACGCGCCCACGCAGTATCCCGAGGTGGATCGCAAGCCGCGCGACGTGCGCGAAGCCGACCTTCTCGATTGGCTCGAGAAATACGGCGAAGTGAACGCCTGCTACAACCTCTATGGCATGGACCGCGCCGACGCCCAGCCCTGTGATGACTGGCTGGACCTGAAGGCCTTCAGCAAGCTCCGTTGGGATGTGAACTCCACGTTCAGCCCGCTCGGCAAGACGCTGAAATACGACCACACGCTCATTCCGCGCAGCAAGCTCCTTTCCGAAATGTACCTGCACTACTGGTTCGGCGAGGATTCCGGCGCGTACATCCCCACCAAGGGCATTCTCGTGCACAACGACTTCTTCCGCGTGAGCTCCTCGACGGCGCAGCGCGTGCAGCCGTGCGCATTTGCCGACTTCATCGGCGAGCATGACAAGGGTCAGAAGCTCGTCTTCAAGGAGGTCTACGGCGGTCGCGGCAGGCAGATTGTCATCGCCGAGGTTGTGGACGGAGGCCTGCGTTCCGACGGCAAGACCGAGGATCTTGAATCCTTCATCCAGAGCATCGCCTCGCCCATCTCGACCTGGATCGTGCAGGACTACTTCGTGCAGCATGCCGACATGGCGCGCTTCAACCCGACGTCGCTCAACACGCTCCGCGTCGTGACCTACCACGTGGGCACGCACGCCTTCGTTGACGACGCCGCCGTGCGCATGGGCTGCCCGGGTGCCGTGGTGGACAACGCCTACGCCGACGGCTTCTACACGAACGTTGACGAAGAGGGCCGCCTCGACCCGTCGCTCTTCAACTTCTCACACAAGAGCCGCACCATCCACGACTTCCAGGATGCGGTGATTCCCAACATGGCGGCGATTCGCGACCTGTGCAAGCAGGCGCATGAAGCGCTGCCGCAGCTGTTCACCATCGGCTGGGATATCGCGATTGGCGAAGACGGCAAGCCGACCATCGTCGAGTTCAACGACGGCTGGGCCGTGTTCGTCACACAAACCGCCATCGGTCATGCCGGCCGTCCGCACTGGAACACCTATCTCGCCGAGCGCCAGGCGTACATCGCCGCCGCGCATCAGGCGTAAGCGCGTAACCGCGAGCGTAGGCGCGCGAGCGTAGGCGCAAGCGCGAACGTAGACGCAAGCCGAAACGCGCGCAAGCATAAGCGTCCGAAAGCAAAATAAGAACTGCCGTCCCGTCCATGACGAGGCGGCAGTTCCGTTTTAAGAAGCAGCCTTTGATTGCGCCAGCATTTAAGCCAGGTTCGACTCAGCGGCGGTTTCGCCAATAGTCAGCTCATACACGACACTACCCCGACAGGCGGCCAGCCCACCACGCCGCCGCTTAGGCCCGTAACCAGCCTACTTATGCGTGCAATAGGTTGCGGCGAGTTGGCGGTAATAGCCTTCCATCCACCGCGCCACGCTCTCGATATCGTAGCCCTGCGCCTGAATCGCCTGTCGCGCATCCTTGCGCGCCGGCGGGTCTTGCAACAGCGCCACCGCTTGGCGCGCCCATTCATCCGCACCCGCCGCAAGGGGAAGCGGCTTGGCATAATCGGTCAGGAACGCATCGCGGGCGATGGTATCCGTGGCAAGACACGGAACGGACGCCGCCTGCGCCTCCACCAGCGACATGCCCAGACCCTCACGCAGCGAGGGGAAGACAAACACATCGAGCGCCTTCAGAATCTCGGGCACGTCGTCGCGCACGCCCAGGAAATCGACCGACGCGGCAATGCCCAGGCTTTCCGCCTTCTCCTTCAGCTCGCCTTCCTTCTCGCCGCGTCCAACCACAAGAAGGCGCGCTTCGGGAACCTCACGCAGAATGCCCGCGAACACATCAAGCAGAAAGCCCTGGTTCTTCTGTGTCACGAGCCGGCCCACGTTTCCGACAAGCGGCACATCGGCATAGCCCAAGGCCTCCTTCGCGCGGGCGTGGGTGGCGGCATCGTTCTCGTAGCTCGAAAGATCAATACCGTTGCGCATCACGTTGAAGCGCTCGGTCGCGGCAACGCCAATGCCGAAACGATCGATGCCCGCCTGCAGGCTGCATCCCAAAAACGCGTCGGCGATCTGCGGCAAGTCGCGCACGAGATACCCGTATAGCGTGCGATGCAGCAGCCGGGTCGAGTTCACATTGTGGCTGTGCGCGATCGTGGCACAACCCGCCCGGTTCGCCTCGCCGAGGTAGATGGATGCGCAGCTGCCAATATGCCCATGCACCACGTGGTATTCCGGATGCTCCGCGAAGAAGCGGCGGCAAATCGCCCGATAGGGGCCGGCATTGGCGACCTTGAAACGGGGAATGCGATAGATGGTGCAGCCCAGCGACTCGATTTCGTCATCGTAGTCGCAACGTCCCTGCTCATGCACAAGAAAGTCGAACTGGAACCTCTCGCGATCGATCGAGCGCAGCAGATTCATCACCACGGTTTCCGCGCCGCCCCGATTCATGGCTCCTATGACCTGCAGGACCCTCAGCTTCTCCATGGCACGTCTCCTTCGCTGCCCTCCGGAATGTCGCAACTGGGAAATATAGTAATATATCGAACCGTTCTCTACGCGAAAGGACTGGGAGACATGGCGACGCTTCATCAAACCTACCCCGACGAAATACTGGACCGCCTGCACGAGTCGATGCTCGAGATTCTCGATGCCATCGCCGAGGTCTGCGATAAGAATGACATCTCGTGGTACCTGGCGGCAGGCACGGCGCTCGGCGCTCTGCGTCACGGCGGATTCATTCCCTGGGACGACGATATCGACGTCGGCATGATGCGCGAGGACTACGACCGCTTCCTCGAGATCGCCCCACAGGCGCTTCCCGAACGCTTCGAGATTCTCATTCCCGGCGTCACGCCTGGCTACGCGCCTCTTTTCGCCAAGGTTTGCATCAAGGGCACGCGCTTCTGGACCGATGAGACCATGGAGGCGGGCCTCGACATGGGCATCTTCGTGGACATCTGGCCGCGCGACTATGTGGCCGCCGACCCCGTCCTACGCCGCAAGCAGGAGCAGCAAAGCAACCTCCTGCGCAGCATGATGTACCTCTACTATTCCCAGAATGTGCACGCGCGCCTGAAGGGCATTTCCGCGAAGGTCTTCCCGAAGCTCTTCCCCATCGCGCACAAGGTGCTCCCCGTCGTGACAAGCGACGACGCGATCCGCCGCAAGTTCGCGGAGCTGCAGATCGCCCCTGGCGCGAAATCGGTCGGCACGACCTGTTTCCCCAGCTCCGGTTTCCGCGTGCTCCCCGAATCGCTCTTCGAGCATTTCGACACTATCGAGTTCGCGGGAAGGCGCTATCCGGTGCCCACCCCCTGCGAGGAGTATTGCCGTCTCGTGTATGGCGAAGACTGGAATCAGCTGCCCCCGATGGAGAAACGCGTCAACCATGCGCCGCTCGTCCTCGATTTCGGTGACGGTGTGAACGTATTCGCGTGAGAAATTGACAACGTACCTGATGAAACATAGAATCAGGCTTTGTATTGTCAGGCGGGACGAAGGTCTTGCACACTTCACGGTTAGGCTGTTTTTGAGATGATTGTACGCGCGACGCGGGATGAGCAAGACGAGATACTGAACTATCTGGCACAGGATGTGGAGAACTGCCTCTACCTCTATCTGGATATTTACCAGTACGGCATCGGCTCGGACACGGTCTCGGTCTGGTACGAGAAGAACGGCGAGAATTTCGCACTTGTCGCGCTGCGCTATTTCGATTGCCTGCAGGTGTACAGCAAGGACAACGACTTCGACGAATCGGAGCTGCTCCGTCTTGTACAGGAGACCGGCGTCACGAAAGTGCGTGGCACGCGCCCTTGCATCGAGACGATCGAGCAGGCCTTCGAAGGCAATTTCGCCGCTGAATACGGCGCCGTTCTCGAAAAGGTGCATGCCCGCGATTTCGGCGAGCTCTTCGACCGTGTTGAAGAGGCCAAGCCGGAAGACCTGCCGGAGGTTGTCAACCTTCTGCTGATGGACGAGCGCAACCAGAAGTCGTACTCCTATGACTCGCTGCTGAAGTCGCTCGAGAACCTTCAGAAGACCGGCTCGGGTCGTACCTACATCCTGCGCGAAGGCGACGTCATCGTTGCCAGCGAGACGGTCGCGGCGGAGTCGGACCTTTTCATCATCACCGCGAACCTCATCACGCATCCGGATTACCGCCATCTGTTCTACGGAACCGTGGTCGAATCCTACGTCTACAAGGTCATGAAGAAGGACCGCCGGCTCTTCACCTTCGTCGTGGAGCCGCGCCGCCGCAAGATGCTCGAGGCGCAGGGCAATCCCGTCATCACGGAATACGGAAAACTGCTTCAAGTTAAACGATAGGAATGAATCCCCTTGGATAACATGCGCAAATACCAGGAGGCCTTCGCCTCCGCTCTCAACATCGATATCGCCGATGTCAACGAGAAGCTTGCATACGGAACGATTCCCTCATGGGATTCCATTGGCCAGATGATTCTTGTCTCCTCTATCGAAGACGCCTTCAATATCGAGTTCAACCCGGCCGACATCCTCGCCTTCGATTCCTACCAAAAGGGCATCGAGCTTTTGAGCGCATCCTACGAGATAGCGTTTTAGCGTCAACTCACCCCGCGTTGCGGCATCGCGCCCGCCGAAGGGTATAGTGCTTACAAGGGATGAAACGCCAGCGGGCAACCATGGCCTTTCGACCGCTGCGCACATAACGGACTCTCAAAGGATTGGAGCGGCAATGAACAACGCGGTGGCACTGGTAACCGAAAACGAGGAGCTGTCTTACGGCGACATGCTCGAAGCGGCCGACGGCATTGCCGCGACCGTTGACGAACGCTCCGTCGTCTTCCTTTTCGCCTCGAATTCCATTGAGGCGGTGTGCGGCTACGTGGGATTCCTGCGCAAGCATGCTGTCGCGACGATGATTCGCCCCGACCTGCCCTGGGCGCAGCTCTCGCAGCTCATCGACACCTACACGCCCCAGTACCTGTGGATTCCCACCTCGTATCTCGAAGAGAATCCCGTTCCTGGCACATCCCAGTACAGCTATCGCGACTACCAGCTCGTGCGTCTGGACAACCCCGCTTACGAGGTGAATCCCGACCTCGCGCTCATGCTCACCACGTCCGGCTCGACCGGATCCCCCAAGTTCGTGCGCCTTTCCTACGAGAACCTGCAGGCGAATGCCGAATCCATTGCGGAATATCAGCAGCTCACCGCCGAGGATCGAGCGATTACCACCCTCCCCTTCTCGTACACCTATGGCATCTCGATTGTGAACAGCCATCTGCTGCGCGGCGCCTCCATCGCGCTGTGCGACGAGAGCATCGTCAGCGGCGGGTTCTGGAGCTTCTTCGATAAGGTCCAGCCGACGAACTTCGGCGGCGTTCCCTATACCTACCAGATGCTCGACCGTCTGCGTTTCGCACGGCGGAATACTCCCTCGCTGCGCTTCATCTCGCAAGCGGGTGGGCGCCTCGGCGTGCCGCTGCAGGAGAAGTTCGCGCAGATCTGCGCCGACAAGGAGATCGAGTTCTTCGTCATGTACGGGCAGACGGAAGCGACCGCACGCGTCAGCTGGCTGCCGCCCGAGCATGTTTCCGACAAGCTGGGCAGCATCGGCATCGCGATTCCCGGCGGAAGCCTCGAGCTGCGCGACCTGGAGACCGGCGAGACCATTGTCGACGCGGATGTCGACGGCGAGCTTATCTACCGCGGCGCAAACGTATCGCTTGGCTATGCCACCTGCCGCGACGACCTCGCCAAGCCGGATGAGCGCCAGGGCGTTCTTTCGACCGGCGATCTCGCCCGCCGCGACGCTGACGGCTTCTACTACATCACCGGGCGCCTGAAGCGCTTCCTGAAGATGTTCGGCAGCCGCGTAAGCCTCGACGAACTTGAAAAGATGCTCGAAGCGCAGGGATGGATTGCCGCTGCGACCGGCGAAGACAACCATCTTCTTGTATTCACCACCGAGTCCGACACCAATGCCGTGCTCGACTTCATCGTGGCGAATACCGGCCTGCATCCCTCGGGACTGCGCATCACCCATCTCGATGAGATTCCCCATACGAACGCAGGCAAGGTCGATTATCAGACGCTGATCAAGCTCTAGAGGGGCGTGGAGGTAGCGACCTACAACCGCCTGTAGAACACCGGCATCATGCATTGCGAAAGGCTGAACTTATGCTTGCACTCATGACCGAACGCGAGGTTCTCGACAAATACGGCGAGGAATCGGACCTGCTCGTCCGCCACAACCCCGAATACGCGAACTCTTTGGGATTCGCGACGCTGGCGGTTCCCAACTGCCCTGATACGGCGCGCGAGATAGCCCAGAGCGTCGATTATCGCCTGCTCTTCATTACCGGTGGCGGTTTTGCCTCCTCTGAATACTTTGAAGGCGATATCTCCGATGCGAGTTTCCAGCCACTACGTGACGAGGTAGAGCGTATTCTCGTTGCGGACGCAGTTTCCAAGGGCATTCCCGTGCTGGGGTTGTGCCGCGGCATGTTCATGCTTAACGGCATCCTTGGCGGCAAGGTCCTTCGCGGCGGATCGCATTCCGCGCCGCGCCACGACCATTACGTGCGCTTTTCCACCGGCGAACGCGCGCTTGTGAACACCTATCACAACAGCGCGATTCCCGCCCGCCTGCTTGCTCCTGGCGTCGAATTGCTGGCCGTTGAGGAAGGGACGGAGAACGTCGAAGCCTTCCGTGATGTTGAAAAGCGTATTCTCGGCCTTCAGTGGCACCCTGAGAGGCCGCTTCCCAGTATCGAGGGGCAAACGGCCACCAATCACCTCATAAACTGGCTTCTGAACGGTGTGGAGCTCCCTGCGCACCTCGTGTCATAGGAGCCCGGCGGGAACAGCGAGCCACCAATCGCCCAGGATCGAGCAGCCCGGCAGACTCCAAGCAACGCATCGTGCGGGCGAGCCAGCACCAAATGCAAAACGCCCACAGCCATGCCGAGAGCGTCGCACAAACACAAACGAAACGCCCGCCGTCAAACAGCGGGCGTTCTCTTTCCTATTTCCAGTAAGCCTCTTCGAGATGCGGCACATCCTTCACCGGCGTGCGCCAGTCACCAAACTCGTTGGTGAGCACCGCGTCGTAATCGGCGGGCCCCAGGTACTTGCGGTCCTCGAAATCCATTAGCACCATGTCGTCATACCACTGCTTTGGGAACGAAATAACCTTCTTGTGATGGATGTTCACAAGCGAAGCCACGATATCGCCCGGCTCCTTGCACTGCTGCGAGGCGAGGCCGTCAACCGTGCGCGCCATCGCCATCGGTTCGATAAACAGCGACGCAATCGGGCACACGATGCTCTTGAGCAGGATGCGCTTCTTGTTCGTGCCCGCCTTGGGGTCGCTCACGCCCAGAGCACGCAGCTTCTTGTAGAAGGTGATCTCGTCGATAGTGCGGGTGTTCTTCTCGTCGTAATACTCGACGGGAATCAGGTCGACCCAGACGCCGAGCGAATAGCGCTCCTTGTCCCAAATGGATTTGACGTAGGTGCTCGAGTCGATGACCTTCGCCATCGTGTACGGGGAATTCATCTTGCGCGGTGCCATCATTTCGAAGCGCTCGTCGCTGCGCCACTCATCGAAGTGGTCGATCAGGCGATCGTAATCCGCACGCGGCATATACATGTCCATGTCGTCATCCCAGGGAATGAATCCCCCATGGCGCACGGCGCCCAAGAGCGTTCCGTACGCTAGCGAATAGCGCAAACCATGCTCTTCGCAGATGCGATGTATCTCGTCCGCAATCGTAAGCTCAACTTCGCGGAACTCTTCTTTGGTCATTCGCTTCATGCCGATAATCCCCAAGCTCTTCGGCGGGCTCTACGCGTACAGGCCCGCATGGCGTCGTTAACGAAACACTTTGACACAAAAACGCCCACGCGTGGTGGACAAAACAAAAAGTGGCTGCAACTATCAGCTGCAGCCACTTCGGTTAGGCTTCGACCTAATTGTTGTAGGTCATGATTCGCGTGCCCTTCTTGATGTTCTTATACACCCAAATGGCGTTGTTGTCGGCCACACGCACGCAGCCAAGCGAAATGGACTTGCCCAGACGCTTGTCCTTGTACTTGGTATGCGAACCCTTCTGATAGGTCGGGGTGTGAATGTACTTGCCCTTACTAATGTAGGTCATGTAGTAGAAGGACGAATTGTGCTCGAGGCCACTGGTCGTAACGGACGGGCTCGACTTGCGCTTGTAGCCCGTGGAAAGCACGTTCATCACCGGAGTCGGCGTGCTCTTCTTGCCGCAAGAGCAGGCCCAGTCGTACTTCAGCGTCCATGCCGCCGACTTGTTCTGGCGGCTGAACACCATCAGGCGATGGTTCTTCAGGTCGATCATGATCGCATAGTTGGTCTTGCTGTAGTTCTTCAGAACCTTGTTGTAGGCCTTCTTCTGATAGGAATTGAATGCTACCGTCGGAGTGAGGCCCCAACGATTTGCCGCGCTTGCCACGGCGGTCGAATCCGTCGAATCCATGTTGTAGGCAACCGTCGACTTCGTCGAATTCGCGTTCGAGATGGCCTTGCCGGTCGAAACGTTCACGAATGCCATGCCGCCGTCAGCAGCGAGGGAGAGCGTCCACTTCTGGGAATTGTTGTTCGCCCACTTCAGCTGATAGAGCGAGCTTCCCGTATTGGTCAGCGCCATATCCGACTCCGCATTCAGAATGCGGTAGACCTCGCGGCCCTTGCTGTCAGTGGAAAGGTACGCAAAGGTGAACTTAAGATTCTGGGAATCGGCCTTCTTGTAGGAATTCAGGGTCGCCTTCGATTTCGACGCGTTCTTCGCGGCAATGCCGAGAACGGTCGAGCTGCCCTTGCCATAGGTGATGTAGTAGCTGCCGTTATCGATGATGTGCTTATCGACGAAGAGCACACGGCTTGCCGCGCTGTAAGTGCTCGACGTCGTGACCTTCGTGTTGTCCTTTGCGGCATTCGCCACGCTCAGATACGCGCCAGTAGCCATATTGCGCAGGGAGAAGGTCGTCCTCTGCCACACGAGCTTCCAGAGCTGGTTGTCGCTATCCGCCTTCACTTCCTGAATGAGCTTCGATCCGCTATCGGCAAGCATGAGGTTCGAGCACAGAGCCATAATCTGATAGGCGCCATTAGCGGCAACGCTCAGCGAGAATTTCTGGCCCAGCTCGGAGTTGTACTTCTTGGAGATGAGCTGAAGGTTCTTGGTCGCTGACGATCCAGACACCGTCAACGCCTGCGTCGTGGTTCCGGCAAGCAGAATCTCTTTCGTGCCGGCGGTGACTGCCGTCACATCCTGCAACTGGAAATAGCGCGTCTTGGTCGACGGCTTGTAATACAGAGAGACATTCGAACCCGAAGTGGCGGTCATCGTGTTCAGGGAGAGGCCGTTGAAACGGTTGGTGAACTGGTAGCTGCCATCCGAATTCTTGGTGATCCACCACTGCTGAAGCTGGCTGGAGGAGGGGTTGCCCTGGTTGACATCGGTGTTCACGTGGCGCTTGCTGGAGGAAGCCTGCAGTGCCTTGCCGCTGCCAACGTTGATGATGCGATAGAGGCCCTTGCTGGCATCAACGCAATCGAGATACCACTTCTGGCTCTGGGAGTTCTTCTTGGACTGAAGCAGCGCCGTTGCGCCCGCATCAACCGCTTCGCCTTCGATGGTGACGGACTTCGAGGTGTCGGACTTCAGGTTCAGCTTCACGAACTTGCCGTCAAGCTCGCCTGCAATCGTGCTCGAAGGCTTTTTCAAGCTCTCATCAACGGGAAGAATGTAGAACTTGAACTTGTTCTTCGACTTGGTCTGCGTGGTGATGTAGTAGCCGTCTTTCGCCTTGCTGCTCCAGGTGCCGAGACCGACCGAGCTCTTGGCGCGGGAAACGATCGTGAAGCCGTTGCCCGACTTCTTCAGAACCCACAGCTGCTTCGTCGAATTGCTGTACTTGCTCTGAATGATCTTCTTCTTGCCGGCCTTGGTGGTCTTCGCCGTCAGATAGTAGCCGGAATTCGCGTTCTTGATGGTGTAAGCCTTGTACTTATCCACCCAGGTGAAAACCCACTGCTGACTCTTGGCGTTGCTGTCCTTCTTCATCTGGACATAGGCGCTCTTCTTCTTGCTGGATTTCTCCACCTGAAGAACGAGGTTCAAATCTTTATAGAGATTGATGACGTAGGTACCGTCCGCGATAACGCCCTGGGGCTTAGTCACGGTGGTCTTGGTGGTGGTAGTTGTAGTCGTCGTGGTGGTCGTGCCAGTAGCAGCATCGGTCTTAGCGGCGGGAGTAGTCGTCTCGCCCGTCGTGGTGTTCGTGCTGTCGCCGGTCGCCGCCGGATCCGTGGTCTGCGTGCTGTCCTGCGTCGTATCGGTACCAGTCGTGGTGCCCGTGTCGCCGGACGCATCAGTTGCCGCGCCATCGGTGCCAGTGCCGGCATCAGTACCCGCACCGGTATCGGTGCCAGTGGCGCCGGTGCTATCAGAAGACGCGCCAGAGGCATCGTTTCCATCGCTCGTTCCGGTTGCCGCCGGCGTGGTTGCCGACGTATCGCCCGCCACCGCGCCGCTCGTCACTGCACCGCTCGCCTGCGAATCGTTGCTTTCACCGCTTGTGGCGGCAGCATTCACGCCTTCGCTTTGCGTTGCGGCAGCGCTCTGCGTATTATTTGCAGACGAATCGGTTTCATCTGCATACGCCAGACTGCTTCCCGCGAGCAGGACGCACATGACGAACGCAAGCGCGAATGCACGCACGCTTTTTCGTGTTCTCGTCATATCTCTCCCTTCAGCTTTAACTTGACCATCTATCTTAGCAAGTACTGGCTTCCCATAGCGTATGGAAGGCAAAAACACACAGGCCAAGACGATTTATTTACATAGAGAAATCTTCACCTTGAAGAGCGCATTTGCACCCGCCGACTCATTCGATGGCCGGATAGCATGATGGCGATAATCGAACTGAACAACGCGCGCAATGCGCATCCGTTTCCAAAACGACAATTTGGCGCATCGTAGACTTGGCAAGCAGCGCCGCACATGATGGAAAACGCACCCAGCACAAATAGCAGAAGAGCGTCTCCAAACGGAGACGCTCCAGCATTCACGTTCAGTCCGAAGGCGCTTCCCTTAAGCGGAAATGCCGAGGTACTCCAAAATACGCGCGGTCGACTTGCCATCGCAGGAGCCCATGAAGCGCTCACGGAAAGCATCCACCTCCGCGGAATCAAAGCCCGCGGCAAGCCCTTCCATCCAGGCGATGAGGGGCTCCGTCTCGCTGAAAACCGGACCGGGCGTCAGCTCGTCATAGTCGTAGTAGAAGCCGCGCCAATCGTTGTAATCGGCAATGTCAGGCGCAAAGAAGCAGATGGGGCGCCCGAAAAGCGAATACTCGAACACAATGGACGAGTAGTCGGTGATGCAGACATCGGCACTCGTGAGCAGCTTATCGATAGGCAGTCCCGCATGCGTGACGTCGAAAGCAAAATCCTCGCAGCCTGCTGGAATCGCCGGCGGGGTCTTCACGTAGGGATGATGCTTGATCACGAGCGCGTATTCGTCGCCAAGCGCTGCGCGCATCGCCGCGATATCGAGCTCATCAGGACCTTTGGCTCCACGCACGTGACCGCGGAAGGTGGGCGCATACAAAATGATCTTGCGACCGGCGATTGCCGGCAGCGCATCCCGTACCGCATCCTGCGCGCTCGCAATGAAGTCCTTGTCGAAGAAGACGTCCGTCCGGCTCACACCGAGCGGCTTTACCACTTCAGGCGTGTCTTCCAAATGCATCGCCTCGGTATAGGCCCAAGCCACATCCGGCGCGGATATGGTGACGAGGCTCAGATTCTTGTAGTAGGGATGACGAAGTATTCCCTTGCGCGTGGCGCCGAATTTCTTGTCGGCCGTGCTCATGCCCCACTTTTTGAAGGCACCGCACGCATGCCAGAGCTGCGCGACCTTCGTCTCGGACCGCAAGGGAACCGAGCTCACGATGTCGTTCGCGTCGCACAGGAACACATAGGCGGCATCGCCCATTTCCCTCACCAGCGCCGCGCAATTGCGCGTGTACTGGATGAAGCTCACATGCGTCGCCCCCAGTGGGAAGTACTGCAGATCGTAATTTCCCGAGCTCTCAAGCTGATTCCATACCAGCGTGAACGCATCGGGCATCTCCCGCAGCTTGCTTTCGACGAAAAGCACCTTGCGCGGATTTACCGGCTTGTGGGAATTCCGCCGATAGATATGCGGATACAGCCAACCGCACAAGAAGTCTTTTCCCAACCGATGCACCAAAAGACGCAAGCCATGGCGATCGCTCGTCGGCTTCAGAATGCGAAACTCACCAGCCAATTCCGTAACCTCTTACATGTTCCATTCCATGATGGTCTTGCCCATCGGCTTATGCATATCGGTGTCGAACGCGGTCGCGATATCCTTCACGCTGCTCACCGGCACAACCGCACCAACCAGCGCGGACAGGTACTCGGCCATCTCCGGATTGTCGCGATGCAGCTGAAGCGTCCGCTCGAAATCGACGCGCCCACTGCGGCTGCTGCCGAACACCCGCAGACCCTTTTCCAGAATCATGCGCGTGTTCATCGGCACCGGATATTCCGACACGCCCATAAGCGCAACGGCGCCTTCGGGACGGATATGGTCGATGATCTGGTCAATCGCGGAGGCGGAACCCTCTCCCCCGCAGCATTCGAAAGCGTGGTCGAACATGAGAGAATCGGGCAGCGCGGCGCTCAGCCAGGTGTCAGACACAAAGGTGAAATCCGCAAGCTTGTAGGCGTTGCGGCCAATCACATGAATGCGCGCTTCGGGGAACATCAGACGCAACATCAGGCTCACGATGAAGCCCACGTTGCCATCTCCCCAAACGCCGATCTCGCCGCGGCGTTCATGCGCGATGGAATCGAAACGGGTGATGGTGTGGACCGCGACGCTCACCAGCTCGGTGAATGCCGCCACATGCGGGTCGAGCCCTTCAGGAAGGGCCAGCACCCGGCGGCGCGGCAGAACGCAGAGCTCCTGCATGAAGCCATCGAAGCCCGAACCGGCAAAATGGCTTGAACGCAGATAGTTCTCGGCGATAATCGGGTCTTCCTCCACCGGATCATTGGGAAGCATCACAACGGACGTGCCCGGCGCGAATTCCCCTTGCGCATCGAAAACGACGCGGCCTATGCCTTCGTGGATAAGCGCCATGGGAAGCTTTTTCGCCATGACATGGGCAGAACGATTCCCCTGGTAATAGCGCTGGTCGGCATTGCAAATGGAAAGATGGGTCGGACGTACGACCACCTCGCCATGGCCAAGCTCCACTTCCTCGTAGACTGGCTCGATGGTATGCGCCTCAACCAGGCGGTAAATCCGGTTATACATGGGACTCGCCCTCGTCCTCGGCCATCGCGCGGGCAATGCGCATGTCGCTCGTGTAGGTGAGCTTCATGTTTCCCACGTCGCCGCGCACCATCGCCACTTGCTCGCCCTTCAGCACGAGAATCTTGCAGGCGTCGGTAAGCGTCGCCTTCTCTTCGTCCGTCAGTTCCTCGAAGAGGCGCTTCAAGCGGCAGGCGTTAAACGACTGCGGCGTCTGTCCCTGATAGTATTCGGAACGCTGGGGGATGCTCGTGATGATCTTCCCGTCAAGACTCTGCACGATGGTGTCCGTCGCGGGAATCGCAGTATCGACCGCGCCGTATTCACGAGCGTATGCGATGTTCTCCTCGATAACGCGGAAGCTCACGAAGGGACGCACCGCGTCGTGAGTCACGATGATGTCATCATCGGCGAGGCCATAAGTGTCCTCGATATGGGAAATCGCGTTCATGATGGTGTCATTGCGCTCGGCGCCACCGGCGACCAGCACGATTTTGTCCTGGAACGCCGGCAGGCAACGGGCAAGGATGTCACGCGTCTGCTGAATCCAGCTTGCGGGCGGCAGCACGATCACCTTGTCAAAGGCGTCTACCAGGCAGAACTTCTCCACCGTATGGACGATGACCGGCTTGTCGCCCATCATCCAAAACTGCTTCGGCTTGTCGGGATTTCCCATGCGCGTTCCCGAACCGCCAGCGAGTATTGCCGCATAGACCTTGCTCATAAGCCGCTCCTAGTACTTCGTCTCATAGAATTCAATCGCCGAATCGATGTCGCCATCGTACACTTTCTTGCCCTTGTCAAGCACAATACCGCGACTGCAAAACTCCTGAGCCGTCGCGCTCGCATGCGTTACGAAAAGAACAGTGACGTTTTCATCCATCATGATCTGGCGGATGCGCTTGAGGCATTTGTTCTTGAAAGCCTTGTCGCCCACCGAAAGCGCCTCGTCGACGACAAGAATCTCGGGGTCGGTGGAAACCGCGAACGCGAAGCCCAGGCGCGAACGCATGCCGCTCGAATATGAGCGCATCGGCTGATCGATATACAGGCCCAGGTCGGCAAACTCGATGATTTCCGGCTCGAGGCGTGCGAATTCGTCCTTGTCGAGGCCCATGATCTGGGCACGCAGGGCGATGTTCTCGCGACCGGTCAGCTTGTTGTCGAAGCCGGCGTTCAATTCGAGCAGTGCGGAAACACGGCCGTTGACCTCGATGTTTCCATCAGTCGGATACACCACGCCCGTAATCATTTTCAGCGCGGTGCTCTTGCCAGCGCCATTATGGCCGATGAAGGCCACCGCCTCGCCTTTGCGAATCTCGAAGCTCAAGTGGCTGTTCGCCTCGACCTCGCCCAGATACAGCTTTTTCGGCCGGATGCCGAACATGCCGAGGAAACGGCCGCGGTCGTTCTTATAGAGGCGATAGCGCTTCGTCACATCGGTGAAGCGAATCATCACCTGGTCGCTTACGCTGGTCTTATGCAGATCTTTCGCATCGGCCAGAATAGATGGTTTAGAGGACATCGGCCACCTCCTGATTCAGGCGCTTGTACACAAACAGCGCAGCAAAAAAGGTAACCACAAAGACAACGGCGAAACCGCTGCACAGACCCGGGTCTTCCCAGAACCAGATCTTGTCGCAGAAGGCGTAGCGGAACACCGTGCAGAAGAAGGTAACGGGGTTGTATTGCATGAGCGTCTGAATCCAATCAATCGGAATGGACTGGACGTTGAAGATGACGCCCGACAGCCAGAAGAACGGCGTCGAAAGGGCCTTCGTCAGATTCGCCACATCCTTGGAGAAGGCGGTGATCTGCGAAAAGAGGATCGAGAACAGATCCCAGAAGATGAACATCAGCAGCAGCGCCAAAGGCACCTGCAGGAGATAGACGTCGAAGCTCATCCCGCAGATGAAATACATGATAAAAAGCGCAACTTGCAGCATGAGCTGCACAATCATCTCCGCACCGACAAAGATGGTCGAAATGCCCGAAAGAGGGAATTTGATCTTCTTCACCAGATAGGAGAACTTATGCAGGACATCGCTGCCGCCGCCCATCATCTCCTGCATGAAGAACCAGGGGATGATGCCCGAGGAAAGCCAGAGGATGTAGGGCACTCCGTCTGTCACGGTCGCGCCCGCGCCACGAAGTCCCACGTCAAGAGCAAACCAGAAGCAGAAGACGTAGATGGCGGGCTTGATGAAGAACCATGCCCAGGAAAGAATCGCGCCGCGGCTCTTCTTTATCAGCTCAAACCGCGCGAGTCGTGCAATCTGATTGCTCCACTCCGCGTTGTCTTTCACTATCGTTTTGAGTGTCTGGAACAAATCGCCAACCTCATTCTTGACGGAATTTAACCGAATGATTCTATCATAGCCCCGTTATGTTCCCGTGTCGTGCGCGTGGCCGGCATATGTCACACACCACTCGTACGCGTGGCCGGCACATGTTTCGCGCCACCCGCGAGCGCGACCGACATACGCTCAATGCCACTCGCGAGTGCAGACCATATACCGCCTCCAGCGCCCGGGCTCACAAGGCGGCTCGGCGGGCGTGCTCTCGCCCGGCAAAGCCCGGTTATAATAGCGCCAAACAACCACTCAACCACCCGCTTTGGAAGGCATCCCTTGAAATCCATTCTTGTCCGCCTGCTTGCCCTGATGCTGAACGCCTGGTATCGGCTCTGCTGCCGTCGCCCACGTGAAAACCGCATCCTTTTCCTTTCCCGCCAATCGAATTCGCTCAGCACCGATTTCGCGCTGCTGTCCCGCGAAGCACAATACGTCGGCGGATGGGAGATAGAGCAGCGCATCAAAATGGTGAAAGGCGGCCTGAGTGGTGCCGCGGAACTGGTGGCGCGCATGTTCGGCGATGTGCGAGCCCTTGCCCGCTGCCGCCTCTGCTTTGTCGAAGGCTACAATCCGGCACTCAGCCTCCTTGATATGGAATGCGACACCACGAGCGACGTTTCTTGCGCGGTCAAGTCTACGCAGGAAGAAGCGGCGAATATCGCAACCGCAGGCGGTGCTTCTTACACGAACGGCGAATCCGCCGATACAGCCTCAAGAACGACGCCGAACAGCCGCTTCCCACGCCAGCCCATCGTGATGCAGGTGTGGCATGCGGCCGGCCACTTCAAGAACTTTGGCTTTGAGGCGCTTGGCACGCCGGAAGGCAGAAGCCGCGAGGACGCGCGCATCTTCCATATGCATGCCAACTACTCGTGGATCGCCTGCAGCGGCGACGGAGCGCGAGAGGGCTTCGCCGAGGCTTTCGGCTATCCGGCTGAACGCGTCGTGCCGCTCGGCCATCCCTCGTTTGACGAGCTCTACGATGCGCCCGACGCGTCACTTGCCCGCGCCTATGCCGCCTATCCCTGGCTTAAGGACTGCGACAAGCCCGTCATCGTGTACGCGCCCACACTCAAGCGGAAGAATGGCGACGACCTCTTCGAGAAGCTCAAGCAGGATCTGGAGCAAGATCCGCGGTCGCAAAACTATAAATTCATCTGGTCATTGCATCCCGTGAATATCGAAGGCACGGGCATCCGGGCGACAACGCGCGACTTCCTCCGCTGCGCCTCGCTGCTGGTCACCGACTACTCTTCCATTGTGTACGACGCGGCTCTTCTCGATTTGCCGTTCGCCTTCTACGTTCCCGACATCGATGAGTACCGCACATCCCCCGGTCTCGCGACCGACCCGGAGAAGCTGTCACCGGGCCTGTGCGTCGAAAACGCCCAGGGCTTGCTCGATTTCCTTGAAAGCAGCTTCCAGGGCGGCGCCCACGCGCAGAACTACCCCACTGCCGAACGGGATGCCTTCGTAGGAACGACACTTTCCGCCTGCAAGCCGGGCTCGGCTGAGCGCATCCTCGATTTCGCGCTCGCACGCGTTGAGGAAGCGAAATAGTGCGAGATTCGACTCACATAGGGAATAGGAATGCTCGCCTTCGCCAAACGGGAATAGCCGTTTTGCCATCCCCCTTATCAGGCCCGCAGCGCCACGTTCATGGCACGAAAAAGGCAACCTGACACCCACCGCAAGACGCGTCGACCCATGCGGGAAACCAACCCAACTCGAGACAAAGAATGGGTGCCGGCACAGCCGACACCCATCTTCCATTCGCGTATTTCGCTTTACGCCACCCTTACGCCTTGGCGCAGATCCTAGCCAAACGGCGGGGTGTAAACGTCATTCGGGTCGCCACCGTCGTCAACCACATCCATGATCGCGTTCCAGGTGTCCGGGTTGTACCAAGCGAGCCAGAGTCCGGTCGACGCATCGATATCGCCATCAGCCGGGAACGAACCCGAGTAGAATTTCACGTCATCCGAATGCTCAACGAAGCGATTCACGTAATAGACAAGCTTCTCGGTCGACATGTTGGTGTGCACGATGTCGGCAAAATCGTCGATGTATCCTGCCACGTCAGAGGGGTTATCGAGCGCCTTCTGGATAAGCGAGACGACGATGCTGCGGTCGTCATACTGACGCGAGGAGTCCATCTCCTGGAAGACCTTGCGCACGCGAGCAAACACAAGCGCCTCATTGCCCTCCAGATGCTGTTCGCCCGCCTCGAGCGTAATCTTGCCGCCATTCAGGATGTCTCTGAAAGTCATGTTCACCGGCACATTCACATCAACGCCGTCCAGGGCATCGACAAGCTCCGCGAACTCGGCGAAGGACACATCGAAGTAGTACTTGATGTTCACGCCGGTGTATTCTTCAACCTTCGCAACCGAGCCCTTGATGCCGCCACGGTTGTAGGCCTCGTTGATCTTGCAGGTCTCGCCATCGATGGTCGTCTGCGTATCGCGCGGAATGGAGACAATCGTGATGAGATACTTCTTCGGATCGACACGCACCAGCATCATCGTATCGGAGCGCTGATGGCCGTCGGAACCATGCTTGCCCTTGCCTTCGTCCTTCGTGCCATTGCGGGTGTCGTTGCCAACGATAAGCGCATAGAAAGGCTTGTTCGAAAAGGTCTTGGCTTCCTCATCGGGCTTGTCGGTCGCTTCAGGCTGCAGATTGTTTTCCGATGCGTCCGTCGCGTTGCCATTCTGGCACCCCGCAAGAACAAAGCACAAGGCAAAACAGCATGCCACCGTGAGCAGCGCCAGAATAATCTTCTTCACGATACCTCCCCGGTAGAGTTTCTCTGTCTCTCATGTTGACCGCTTGACTCATGTTTTCAAGCGGAACCGGATCGATAGCTCAAAATCTTCAAGCGAGCGACAACGCGGGGTCTACTCGATGTAGTTGCCGTATTCGTCGTAATAACCGGTACTCTCACCCACGTAGTTCCCGTACTCGTCGTAATAGCCTGCCGCGGTCGAGCCGGCATCGGTTTCCACCGTGCCCACGTAGTTGCCATACTCATCGTAGTAACCGGCATTCTCGCCCAGGTAGTTGCCGTATTCGTCATAGGCGCCCGCCGGCACCGCCGTCGTCGATTCGGCGTCGGTCGGATAGGTATCCGCGTCAATATCCGATGGGTCGCCGCCGGCATCGACCACATCCATGACGGCCTTCCATCCTGCGGTGTTCTTGTAGCACAGCCACAAGCCACCCGCAGCATCATCAATCTCGCCATCGGCGGGACCCGTGCCCGAATAGAGGGTCATCTTCCCGCTCATAAAATGGGCGGCGATGCTCACGAAATCGAAGAACGACATGTCGGTACCGAGGCAATCCGCCACCTTCAGGCCCAAGCCGGGCCATTCAAGCGGAGATTTATCACGCATCGTATCGACGATGGCCAGCACGAGCGTACGCACATTGCCCTGCCGCGTCTGGTCCTGATTGTCGGTGTCATAGGACTTACGTACGCGTGCGAAAATCTGCGCCTCCTGGCCATTCAGAAGCTGCGTGCCCTCTTCGACCGTGACCTTTTCCCCGGTCAGCGCGTCCTTGTACTCGATGGTCTTGGGAACGTCAACCTCGACGCCACCCAGCGCGTCAACCAGCTCTTCCAGGCCGGAGAAATGCATCTCGACCGTATGAGAAATCGAAACGCCCACCAGCTCCGAAACGGCCTGCGCCTCGAGCGCCGCGCCGCCGATGTTGTAGGCCTCGTTGATCTTGTAGGTGGTGCCGTTGTATTCCCAGCGCGTGTCACGCGGCACCGACACAAGCGTCACCTGCTTGTTCGTGGGATCGAGCCTTGCCAGGATGATGACATCGGCGCGCTGATTGTCGCCGCTCATTTCCTCTTTGTCGCTCGTGCCTGAATTCTCGCGCCAGTCGGACCCGAGGAGGAGCACGTAATAGGGCTCCGTGTCCTGGTCGCTCGCGGAGGTGAGCACGTTTGCGAGCTCGTCCGTCGAGGAGGAAAGATTCGCATGCGTATGCTGGTCGAAGACGGTCGCATACGCGAACACCGCGATGATCAAGATGGCGATAAGGGCAACGAGCACGCCCAGAACCATTTTCACCACATTGCCCGCGCGCTTTCCGTTGCCACGACGACCACCCCGGGAAGCGCGGGAATAGTTCTCCGCGGAATACGACGATGCATCGGGAGAATACGGCTGGCTCGCGGAATCATGCGCGCCATATCCTGATGCGGGAGCTGAATACGCCTGGCTCGCGGAACCATACGCATCGTATCCCGACGTATCCGCATGATAGGGATTGGCTGCCGCCGCATGCGTTCCGTATTCAGAATCATATGTCGTGCGCGATGGGGCCGCCGCATGGGCTCCGCGCCCGAAATCGTCCGCCTGATATGACGAAGCGGCCGCATGCGCGCCGTATCCGGAATCATGCGCCGACTTCGACGAGGGAGCCGCATGCGAACCAGCATGCGCACCATGTCGCGCGTCGTCAACCGCCGGATAGCCCCAGTCGTCGCTTTCGTTTGCCCGGTCGTCCCAAGACGGCGAATTCTTTGCTGCATGCCGTGCCAAAACGACCTCCTCGCATTCAGTCGCGCGCTTTCTTCTATCGCGTGTTGCGTTCTGCTTCTATCGCGTGTTTTGCCTGTTAGCAAACCCGGCGGTCAAGTATAAGCGGCGATGTGCTTCCCCGTGTGAAAGCACATCTATTCTTCGAACCGCGTGGAGATTTACTCCACCGTCACGCCCAATTCCTTTTCAACCAGCTCGAACGCGGCCTCAATCGCCTTGTCCATGTCGTAGTAGCTGTAGGTGCCCAAACGGCCGGCGAACACGATTGAGTCGTCCGCCGCGGCCTTTTCCGCATACTGCTGATAGAGCGAGCTGTTGCGCTCGTCGTTGATGGGATAGTAGGGCTCGTCACCCGGCGCCCAATCCGCCGGATACTCACGCGTGATGACTGTCTTCGGCTGCTCGCCGTACTCGAAATGCTTGTGCTCGATGATGCGGGTCCACGGCACCGAACGCTCGGTGTAGTTCACCACCGCATTGCCCTGGTGGTTCTCCTCGTCGAGCAGCTCCGTTTCAAAACGAAGGGAACGGTACTCAAGACGGCCGAGCTCGTAGTTGTAGAACTCGTCGATGGGGCCGCAGTAGATGGTCTTGCGGGCGATGTCCGGGTTCTCCGCGATGAAGTCGCGATATTCGGTGTTCAGGCGAATCTCCGTATCGCCAAACATGTTTGCGACCATCTTCGTGTAGCCGCCCATGGGAATGCCCTGCCAGCGGTCGTTGAAGTAGTTGTTGTCGAAACGGAAGCGGCACGGAAGGCGCTTGATGATGCTCGCGGGCAGCTCGCGGCAATCGCGGCCCCACTGCTTTTCGGTATAGCCGCGCACGAGCTTCTCGTACACGTCGCGACCCACGAGCGACAAGGCCTGCTCCTCGAGATTCTGCGGCTCACCAATGCCCGCTTCGGCCACCTGAGCGGCGATCTTCGCCTTGGCCTGCGCCGGCGTGCGCACGTCATCCCACATCTGCACGAAGGTGTTCATGTTGAACGGCAGGTTGTACATCTCGTTGCCATAGACCGCGACCGGCGAGTTCACATAGTTGTTGAACTCGGCGAAGCGGTTCACGTAATCCCAGACCCGTCTGATGGAGGTATGGAAAATGTGCGCGCCATAGCGGTGCACGTTGATGCCCTCGATCTCTTCGCAGTAGACATTGCCCGCGATATGGTCGCGCCTGTCGATGACAAGGCAGGTCTTGCCCACCGCTGCCGCCTCGTGAGCGAACACCGCAGCGGAGATTCCCGCGCCAACCACCAGATAGTCGTACATTGAACCGTCCTCCTTTATTGCTGCAGCCCCGCCTTTTGCGAAGCCGCTATGCGTCCTTTTCAGTATCCCGCTCAATTGGCGAAAACCGGCCGTCATACCGCCATCACCACGTCATCACCGTCACTCGCATCGCTCGTCGGGCGCGTGGCGCCCATCGGATGTCGCAAGGCATCGCGCCGCGCTAACGTTCAAGCGCGTTCCGCCGAGCTTGGCCGCCTTATTCGCTCCACTGTGCGAAGAGCGCCTTATAGGGAGCGCTCACCTGCACTTTCATACGCGTCCCTTCGGCCGTATGCTCTTCGGAAATGATGTGGCACTTCCGATGGGCGATATCCGTGATGTCACCCCGGCTATAGGGAATGAGCACCTGGAACACGTATCCGGTGTCGGCGGCCGCCTGCTGAATGGTTGCGAGCAGCTCGTCGAGCCCGTCACCCGTTTTCGCGCTGATGAACAGCGCGTCGGGATAGCGCAGACGAAGCGCCGTGCGCGCGTCATGGTCAAGCAGATCAATCTTGTTGAACACGAGAACGCGCCTGATGTCCCCCGCGCCGATCTGGCCGAGCACATTCGCGACCGTCCGCATCTGACGTTCGTTGTCGACATCCGCCGCGTCCACCACCAGCAGGATAAGGCTCGCCTCGCTAATCTCATCGAGCGTGCTCTTGAAGCTTTCAACAAGCTTCGTCGGCAGCTTTTGAATGAAGCCGACGGTGTCGGTGAGCGTCACCTCGCGGCCATCAGGCAAGGCAAGCTTCTTGCTTTTCGAATCGAGCGTCGCGAAAAGCTTGTCGTAGCTGAGCACACCTGCGTCGGTCAGCTGGTTCAGGAGCGAGGACTTTCCCGCATTGGTGTAGCCCGCCAGCGCGACGCGAAAGACGCCGCTTTCCTGCCGGCGCTTGCGCTGGACCGCGCGATTGCGCTCAAGGTCCTTCAGCTGACGGCGAATCGACGTGATGCGGTCGCGCACGATACGGCGGTCGACTTCCAGCTGGCTTTCGCCTTCGCCGAAACGGCTTCCGACGCCACCGCCCATGCGATTGCTCGCAAGATGTGCCCACATGCCGCGCAGGCGCGGGTAAAGGTACTCGTTCTGCGCAAGGCGCACCTGCAAACGGCCTTCCTTCGTGGTCGCATGCAGGCCAAAGATATCGAGAATGAGAGCGGTACGGTCGATGACCTTCACATCGCGGCCAACCGCCTTTTCCAGATTCGACTGCTGACTCGGCGTGAGCTCATCGTCGAAAATCACGACGTCAATCGCATCGGCAAGGCAAATCTCGGCGATTTCCTCCGCTTTGCCGCTGCCGACAAAGGTGCGGGGATTCGGCTTCTCCAGCCGTTGCGAGGTTTGCGCTATCACTTCAACCCCGGCGGTTTCAGCCAGGCGCCGCAGCTCTTCGAGCGACGAGGCGAGCGGCCAGGTGACACCCGGACGCTCCACCCCCACGAGCAGAGCGCGTTCGCGCGATTCCATGTCAGATTGGTATTCAGCCATGACGCGTATTCTAGCGCATCCTCACCACACGGGCATGCCAATAGCCCGCGGGAACCGAATCGCCATGCACCGCAGATGCTCACAAGCAGCCGGATCGCCACGCTGAAGGCGCTCGCGACATGCGAACGGCTCCACGGCAGGAGAAGCGCACCTAAGCGCCCGGCGATCGCGACGGCATGAATAGTTGCGCCCACCAGGCCGGGCCACCGCACACACCCAGTCGCCGAAGCGAGAGCGCGCTCGAATATACTGGTAACGTGTTCGCAACACTCAGGCCCTACAATGACGCCCACTAAACACGCAAGGCAGAGGAGCATGCCATGGAATTCTCATTCACCAAGATGAACGGACTCGGAAACGATTTCGTGTTTGTTGACGATCTCGAAGCGCGCTGGGAACCGACTCCCGCGCAGGTCAGCGCGATTTGCGACCGCCATTTCGGCGTAGGTGCCGACGGTGTCATTCTGGTGCGCCCCGCGAAAGAGGATTCCTGCGACGCCTTCATGCATTACTTCAATGCGGACGGAAGCCTCGCGGAAATGTGTGGCAACGGCGTGCGCTGCTTCGCGAAGTACCTTGTCGACCACCGCATCGTCGACCCCGCCGCCGGAAAGCTGGTCGCCGGCACGCGCGCTGGCGCCAAGCCCATCAGCTACCAGGTCGATGAGCAGGGTCTTCTCACAGTAGCCACCGTTGACATGGGCGAACCCATCCTGAAGCCGCAGGATGTTCCCACCACCCTTCCGGCAAACGCCCGCACCGAACAGGGCACGGAGTACGTGCGCGAAGCCGCCGTCTCTTCCCCCTGGGGCGATTTTGCCTTCACCTGCGTCAGCATGGGAAACCCGCATGCGGTCTGCTTCCTTGACGACATCGAGGCTCTTCCGGAGATTCTCTTCACCTCGAGCGAAAAATTGCTCGCAACGCTTGATATCGCGCGTGTGGGCGCCTGGTTCGAAAGCAATCCGGTCTTCCCCGCCAAGGCGAACATAGAGTTCGCCGTGTGCGCGGGCGACCATATCGAGATGCGCGTCTATGAGCGCGGCGACGGCGAGACGCTCGCCTGCGGAACCGGCACCTGCGCCACGAGTGTGGCGGCGACCCTCACGGGTCGTGCGGGCCGTGAGAACGACGTGCAGCTGCTGGGCGGCATGCTTCACATCCGCTGGGCGGAGAACGACCACGTGTTCATGACCGGCGCGGCGGCAACGAGCTTCACCGGCACCATGAGCCTGCCCGACGAGGATTAAAGCGAACAGACGCGACCTGACCGAAGATGTAACCTGGCGCCGCGGTAGCTGCTGCGGCATGCATTCAGCGAATTCAAACGCGCCGCTGCAAATGATGTAGCGACGCGTCGCTTTTAAAGGGCGCCCCATGCCGCGCGCCACCGCGGCTGCGCCACAAGCTAAAGCGCGTTCTCGCTCCGACACACGTCAAGCACGCGTTCGAGCGTTTGCGCGGGCTCGTCAATCTCAACCCACCTCACACGTGAATCACCGCGGAACCAGGTGCGTTGCCGCTTGGCATAGCGCCTGGTCGCACGCTTGATAAGCTCGAAAGCCTCGTCCATTTCGTATTCGCCATCGAGCGCCGCCACAATCTCCTTGTAGCCAATCGCCTGCGGCGCGGTAATCGCCTCGCGGAAACCGTCCGCAATCAGACCACGCACCTCATCGACCAGGCCCGCTTCACGCATGGCGTCAACCCGGCGCTCGATACGCGCATTCAGCTCGGCCGTATCCCGCGCCAGCGCGATATAGACCGCCGGCACCACCTGGGGAATATGCTTCAAGCGCCCCCTTTGGGCAGCATAACTTGTGCCCTCATTCAGAAGCTCAAACGCGCGAATGACGCGCTTCGTGTCATTCGGAGCGATAAGCGCTGCCGACGCCGCATCACGGTCGTTAAGCAGGCTCCACAGCGCATCAGGACCAATCTCCGAAAGCAAGGCCAGATATTTCTCGCGGATGGCGTTCCCCCGCTGCTCGCCCGCCGGATATTCGTAGTCGTCAATCACGCCACGAATGTAGAATCCCGTTCCGCCACACAAGATGACGCGCTTGCCGCGCGCATCAATTTCGGCCGCCTTGCGGCGCGCGTAATCCTGATAAAGGGCGACCGAATACGGCTCGCCCGGATCAACGAGGTCGATTCCCCAATGGGGTACGCGGCGCTCTTCGCGCGGCAGCTTGCCCGTGCCAATGTCCATGCGGCGATACACCTGCATGGAGTCGGCGCTGATCACCTCGCCGTCAACCGCTTCGGCCACATCCTGCGCAAGATCGCTTTTGCCAGACGCGGTCGGCCCGGCAATGATGATGAGAGGCGCGTGCAGTTCGGGAATGAAACTCATGAATTGTCCAGCACGCCCGTGAAAGAGGCGCGCAAATACCAGGGGCGTGCGTCGTCCACCCGAGCGGACACCACGCTTCCCACGAGAGCGGCGGGGTCTTGGCTTTCCGGAAGAGACACGTGGACATTCTGGTTCTTCGGGCTGCGTCCCGAAACCGCGCGTGCATCCTTGCGGTTCACGCTTTCGACCAGCACCTCGATCTCATGCCCCTCGTCGCGCTTGTTCGCTTCCCACGCCTTCTTCTCCACCAAAGCGCGGAGCCTGTCGAAGCGCTCCTGAATCACCTCGCGCGGCGTGTCATCCTTCATGCGCGCCGCCGGTGTTCCCTCACGCGGCGAGTAGATGAACGTGAACACCTGTGTGTAGCCCACCGCTTCAACCAGATCGAGCGTCGCCTGGAAATCCTCTTCGGTTTCGCCCGGGAAGCCCACGATGATATCGGTCGAAAGGGCGATATCGGGACGCGCAGCACGCACCTTCTCGATAAGACCCAGATAATGCTCGGCGGTATAGCGCCTGTTCATAAGCTTCAGAATCCGGTCAGATCCGGATTGCGCCGCCAAATGGAGGGCAGGCGCGACCCGCTCGAGCGAGCCGATCTTCTCGATGACCTCATCGCTCAGATCCTTGGGGTGGCTTGTCGCGAAACGCAGATAGCGCACACCCGATTCGTGCACGGCGTCAAGTACCTGCGCGAAACGCGGTTCGCCATACAGGTCTCGCCCGTAGGAATTGACGTTTTGTCCCAGCAGCGTGATCTCCTTGGCGCCGCTCAGCACGAGGCCACGCGCCTCGCGGGTGATGTCGTCAAGCGGCCGCGATTTCTCGCGTCCCCTCACATAGGGAACGATGCAGTACGAGCAGAAGTTGTTGCAGCCGATGGTGATGGGAAGCCAGGCGCTCCAGTTCTTTTCGCGATGAGAAGGCAGGCTTGTCGGAAATTCCGCAAGGGAATCGAGCACCTCGACCTGCGCGCCATGATCCTCAATCGCCTCCTGAATCAGGTGAGGCAGCGAGGCAAGATTCATCGTGCCGAAAACCACGTCGACACCCGGCAGCTCGCGCACAAGCGCTTCGCCATCGCGCTGGCCAATGCAGCCGCCAATCGCCACATGGCGCCGTCCGAGCGGCGAGCCAGGGCGCGGCGGAATGTTCTTCATGGAATTGACCTGGCCACGCAGGCGCACATCGGCCGCCTCACGCACGCAGCAGGTCATGAATATCACAACGTCAGCCGATTCGATATCGGGAACCTGCAGGGCGCCCAAGGCCTCGAGCATGCCCGTGACCCGCTCGGAATCGTGCTTGTTCATTTGGCATCCGAAGGTGTGGACGCAGAAAGTCAGATTATTGAAAACAGGGTTCATCGTATTCCCCAAGACAAGGAATGCCGCCGTAGGGGCGCGCTATTCCGTCGTCGCCGCTGTCGGAGCTGCCGGAGTCGCCGACGCGTCACCTACCGGCGTGCGCGGTTCGACCGTAAAGCGAATGGCAGTGCGATATTCGCCGTCGATAACGATATCGGCGAAAGCGGGAACGCAGACAATCTCGATGCCCACCGGTGACAGGAATCCGCGCGAAATCGCGATCGCCTTCACCGCTTGATTCACCGCGCCAGCTCCAACCGCCTGGATATCGGCGTGAGACCCGTCTTTGATCATGCCCGCAATGGCGCCCGCCACCGAAGCCGGGGATGAATGAGAGGACACCTTAAGGCATCCGATATTCTGCTTTTCCATAGTGCCTGCCACGTATATCCTTCGTGTTCTACGTTTGATCTGCGTTTGCTTTGATTCTTTTGGTAACGCTTATCGCCTAGTTCGGCGACCTTACTAACTGTAGCATTCTAACGAACACGGGCAATCATGGTCAAGCGTGATACAAACGCACGACACATGGCATATACACCTCGTGGCGGATACGGTTTACGAGGCAAAAGCCGCCCCTCGCGCTGGCTTCAGCCTCGCGAAATCCATCGGTTGCTAGAGGCGCGGGACATGCCCGAAGAAGGGGCACAGGACGCAGGAAAGCCTCTCCCTCGCAACGGCTTCGCACCAAGGGAGAATCTCCCCTAGCGCCGGCTTCGGACCCGGTCTTTGATCGCGCCGGGAACCGCGGTTATCGCGTGCCCCACACGCCAGGTCGTCGAGCCGTAAAGCTCGTCAAGAGAACGAGCGGGCTCAATGCCGTGAAGATCAAGCGCAATGCGCTCCTTGCGGGAAAGCGACGCGCGGAACGCCTCGACCTCCGCCTTGCCCACCGTTCGCACGTCGTGGGCGATAAGGTCCCAAGTGGCATGAATACGGTGCGCATAGGCATCGCAGAAAGCGTCGTCGTAGTCCGCGTTGTGCTCGCTCAGCCATTCCTCCATACGCATAGAGGCAACCAGATGCCCCTCGATATTGCGAATGCCGCGCGTGGTCGTCATCGTCGAGCCCGCACGCATGCGACGGCGGTAGAAGCACTCGTTCAGGAAGGCGCAACGCGAAGCAAGGGGAACCAGCTGCATCGTGAACAGCAAGTCCTCGTGGATGATGCCTTCGACGAAACACAGGCTCGCGCCCTCGACAAGGTCGCGCCGCATGAGATAGAAGCAAGCGGACGGCCGAAATGCGCCCGACTCTTCCATCGCGACATACATCTGGGCACCCGTCATGATGCCGGGAACGTCCGGCCGGTTCGCCTGCGGCTCGGGATTGCTCCGCGCGATTGCCGCGCTCTCGTAGAAGGTTTCCGCCGAAAAGAAGAGTATGTCGAGATTGTCGTTATCGGCGCGCTTCACGAGCGAACCGATCGTCTGCGGCAGGTAATAGTCGTCCGAATCGAGATTCAGCAGGTAATCGCCCCGCACACACTCAAGTGCCCGATTGCGGGCGACCGATTGTCCCTTGTCCTCGCCCTGGATGAACGTGAAACGCGCATCGCCGCCCGCTGCGGCCTGCGCCACCTGCATCGTCGCGTCATGGGAGCCGCTATCGACGCAGATGACTTCGAAATCGGCGAAGTCCTGGTGCAGAAGCGACTGAATGCATTCGCCCACATAGGCTTCGACGTTGTACATCGGAACAATGACGCTTACCCGCGGATTCATGAGACGTCCCCCTCTTCTTCCGCAAAAGGAATGAAAACATGCAGGCCATCACGCCCAACGCGGAGCTGCGGCTCCACCTTGTCGCTGAGGTAATACGAAGACGCGAGCGAACCAAAGGCCTTCGTCACGTCGGCGGAAAAGGCATGCAGATCATCGTCGGCAAAGCGAAGCTTCCGTCGGCTTGCGCGGGCAGCCGAAGAGCCCGACTTCTGGGAAACAGAAGGCGCCTGAGGCGAAAGGCTATCGAGAAAGGGCGCGAGCGGCGCCGTTTCCCCATCAAGAATGCGGCGGGCGCTCCGCGCCGAAATCTCCATGCCAAGCCGCGCGGCAATCTCCACGAACTCTTCCGGAGTCGATGCGAAAGCGGGCCACAGACACAGCGCATACTCGCGCCAGTCCGCGGCAAAAGCGCGCTCGACCCGCGAGAGCGCCCGATTGCCATACGCCACCAGGGTCGCCAGCACCTGGCTCGGCGTTCCCAGATAGACAAGGCAACTGCTGCGCTGAGCAATCGCGAACTCTGCCACAATGCGATTGATGTTGCGCGGACCTCGCATGACACGACGCCCATTCACATCGATGGCGTACTGCGGCAGGCTCGACTGGTCGGTCTTTTCCGAAAGCTTCGTCGTATCGGCCACCACGCGAATGGCGCTCCCGCGGCCGTCCTCCGACGCGACTACGCGATGCTCCACCGTGGAGCTTGCAATGGAAAAGAGTGCCATGCCGCGACCGTGCACGCCCCACAGATCCTCATGGAAGCTGTCAAGACGGCTTGTCACGCGCGGTTCGAAGACTTTATCCCACATGGAAGCGGGAATGCCGCATCCGTCGTCAATGACGACGAACTCGCGCTTTTCAGCATCACGACGCGTCGCAACGCAGATGATGCGCGCGCCGGCGTCACGCGAATTGCGGAGCAGCTCGAGGACAACATCCTCGCAGCCACGGATATCTTGCTGGGCCTGGCGCCTGTCCGCTTCGCTTGCGCGAAGACGGACAAAGCCGCAGCCCAAATCCTCATCTACCCGAATCTGGTCGCTTCCCGCAAGCTCGTCGATAAAACGCACGAGCTCCTTATCGGGCTTCGCGCCGCCGGTGGGCATCGGATGCCCTATTTCGCAACGGCGGTGGCGCGGCTTTCCCGAATGACGACCACCTTAACCTGGCCGGGATACTGCATTTCGTTCTCGATGCGCTTGGCGATATCGTGCGCGAGCACCGTGGTCTGCGCCTCGTCAACCGTCTCGGGTACCACCATCACGCGAACCTCGCGGCCCGCCTGGATGGCGTAGGTGCGCTCCACGCCATCGTAGCTGTTCGCAATCTCCTCGAGCTTCTCAAGGCGCTTGATGTAGGCGTCGAGCGTTTCCTTGCGAGCGCCAGGACGGGCAGCGGAAATGGCGTCGGCCGCCTGCGTCAGAATATCGAGAACCGAATTGGGCTCGATGTCGTTGTGATGCGCTTCGATGGCGTGCACGATCTCGGGGCGTTCGCCAAAGCGACGGGCGAGGTCGGCGCCGATGACCGCATGGCTGCCGTCGACCTCATGCGTAACGGCCTTGCCGATATCGTGAAGCAGGCCGGCGCGCTTTGCCGGAATCGAATCGAGGCCAAGTTCGCTCGCCATGAAGCCAGCGAGATATGCGACCTCGAGCGAATGGTTGAGCACATTCTGGCCGTAGGACGTGCGGTAGCGCAGACGGCCCAGCGTCGTGATGAGCTCGGGATGCAGGTCGTGAATGCCCGCTTCGAAGCTCGCCTGCTCGCCTGCTTCCTGCACCTGCTTGTCGACATACTTCGAGGCCTTCTCGTACATCTCCTCGATGCGCGCCGGATGAATGCGGCCGTCCGCGACGAGGTTCTCCATCGTGATGCGCGCGACTTCGCGGCGCACCGGGTCGAAGCAGCTGATGGTCACGCACTCCGGCGTGTCGTCGATGATAAGGTTCGCGCCGGTGATCTGCTCGAAGGAGCGGATGTTGCGGCCTTCGCGACCAATGATGCGGCCCTTCAGGTCGTCGCTCGGAAGTGCGACCGTGTGAACCGTCGTTTCGGTGGTGTACTCGCTCGCCATGCGCTGGATGGCAACGCTCAGGATCTCGCGGCTCTTCTTTTCGGCCTCAAGGCGTGTCCGGCTTTCCGCATCGCGAATGATGGCGGCGGATTCATGCGCCACCTCGCCACGCAGGTTCTCAAGCAGCTCTTCCTTGGCTTCAGCGCTCGTCATGCCGCTGACCTGCTCGAGGCGGTCGTTGATCTCGCCGATGCGCGCATCCACCTCGTCGAGGCGGTCCTCGTAATCGCGGCGAAGACCGTCAAGAGCCTCCTGGTCGCGCTCGAGGTCGCGCTCACGCTTTTCAACCTGGCCCTGCATGCTCGACAGGCGATGCTCACGCGAATCGAGGGTGTCGCTGCGCTTGTCCAGCGAGCGCTTGAGATTGTCCAGGCGATTCTCTTCCGCACGGGCCTTGTCGAGGCGGGCGGTGTTCTCTTCGTCGGCCTTCTGACGCATCTTGGTGATTTCGTCCTTGGCCTCAATCATCTTTTCACGCTGGAGAATCTCGGCCTTTTCCCTCGCATCAGCCACGATGCGCTCGGCCTCCGCCTCGGTGCGTTTCTTCGACTGCGACCCAATCTGGCGGGCGCCAATTACCCCGCCGATGGCGCCAACAAGGACGCCAATCACGATAAAAATAGTTTCCATTACATGCTCCTTAGCTCTGAAGCGCGTTGTCATTCGCAAAAAAATGCCAGTGGAAACTGGCATGAGCATACCGCAGACCGGCATTTGATCTGACTTTATTCACTTGTCGTTATCTCAATACACCTACTGCGGGTGCGTATACTCATAGTGCACCTATATTACTCCGTTCGCCCGTCCACTTCACCGAAAAGGAGTGATAGTCATTATCTACCCATAATGACCGAGGGCTGTTGCGCGACATTCACGCGCTAATGCGCAGGTAAATGAGCCGCTCTCGCGCTGGCCTTGCCGGAATGCGCAGCAAACCGGGCAGTGCGGAACGAAGTGGTCCCGGACGAACCGGGCGGGCGCGAGCGAAACGGTTCGAACTGAGCTGGGCGGCGTGGAGCGAAACGGTTCGACCTGAACCAGGCGGCGAGGAACGAAGCACTCCGAGAGCATCCTATTCTGGATATTGCTTAAAAGTCACGGCGCGAAAACGGAATTCGCTTACCCTGTAAGCTCACACGAGGGCATTTCCTACGCCTCGTGCAAAGGCTTTCCGACATCCCCCGCCAGAAAGGCATTTGTGAACGAACGCTCAAAAGGTGCATTGGTGAACTACCTGTACATGATCGTGCAGGTGATAGTCAATCTCATCTATGTGCCCCTGCTGCTCGGCTTTATCGGACGATCCGAATTCGGCCTGTATCAGCTCGTGGGATCGGTGATGGCCTGGCTTCTCATCATGAACTCCACCGTGTCCGCCGCCGTGCAGCGATACTACACGAAGTATCTCGCCCTCCACGAGCAGGAGAAGGCCGAGAACGTGCTGGGCGTGTCGCGCATCCTCTATCGCGTCCTTTCCCTTGTCGCCATCGCGGCGGGCGGTGTGCTAATCGCCATCGCCAACGTTGCCTACGCAGAATCGCTCACGCCGGCCGAGCTGTCCGAACTCTCGCTGATGCTCGTCGTGCTTATCGCCAACGTGATCATCGTGCTCAACAATTCCATCTACAGCTCAACGGTGGAATCCCATGAGCGCTTCACCTTCCAATATGGCATCCAGGTCGTACTCACCGCCCTCCAGCCTGTGGCGATTGTGATCGCGGTGCTCTTCTACCCCTACGCAATCTCGGTTGTCGCGGTGCAGCTTGCCACCGTCGCTATCGAGGCGCTGCTGCGCCGCTACTACGTGAAACGCCGTCTGGGCGTCACGGTCACGCTGCACGAATTCGACCGCAAACTCGCGCGCTCGCTTCTCGTATTTTCCGGATCAATCCTGCTTGCCACGATTGCCGACCAGGTGTTTTGGCGCACCGACCAGCTTATTCTCGGCTACTTCTTCGGAACCGACATCGTGGCGGTCTATGGCATCGCGGCCCAGGTTTTCATGTGCTACATGCCGCTTGGCATCGCGGTTTCAGCGGTCTTCCTTCCGAAAGTCACGCGCATCTACCGCGGCGAGGAATCGGGCGAAACGCTTTCGCACCTCTTCATCCGCATCGGCCGGCTTTCCTTCTTCGTGCTCGGCGCGGTGCTCACGGGATTCATCGTATTCGGCGACGCTTTCATCAGCCTCTGGGCGGGAGACGGCTACCACGACGCGTACCTTGTCGCCGTCATCATCATGGTACCGTTCACAATCGACCTCATTCAGAATGTGGGGCTTACCATCCTGCGTGTGAACAACAGCTACGGCTTCCGCGCGCGCGTCTATTTCGCAACCGCGGTCGTCAACATCATCGTCACGATTCTCATCGTTCCTTCGACGGGGGTCATCGGAGCGGCTGCCTCAACGGCCGGCGCGCTCTTCCTTGGCAGTGGCGTTGTCATGAACTGGTATTACTGGAAGCGCACCGGCATCGACATTCCCCTGTTCTGGCGGAACATCTGTCGCATCGCACTTGCCCCCTTCATCCTGTTTGTCGCAAGCGCTGCACTCGTGGCGCTCGTGTTACCTGCCGCAAGCAGCTGGCCGATTCTGATTGCCTACCTTCTTGTGTATAGCGGCGCCTACCTGGGCGTATGCTGGCTCTTCTCGTTTAATGAGGGAGAGAAGGACATCCTGCGCACGCTTGTACAGGGCATGCGCCGCAAGCTTCTGAAGCGTTAAGCGTGACGCAAAGAGGAGACGCACTTGCTCACCACGCCAGCCGCCTCCTGGAAGCATTCCTGCGACATGATTTCCCGAAGCAGACGAGTGCGCAATTGCAACAGCTCATCCTCGCAGAACAAAAGGCCGTAATAGTCGTGCGCATAGGCTTTCATGAGCTCTATCTGATAGGCGCGCAGCTTCGGCAAATCCTGGAGCGAAGCAATCGCGAGAACATCCGCTATCGCCTCAAAGGCCTCGTCAATCGCCTCGGGCGCAAGCAGGCGCGGCTTATGGTGGTACCGATAGCGATAGACCACGTCGGGGATCGCATAGAACCAGCCCGCCTCGAGCAGAGCCTGCACGAGAAAGACCGGATCCTCATGGCGCCGATACGGCGGGAAAACAATGCCCGCATCCGCCACCACGCTCCGCTTGATCATGAAGCGTTGGAAGCCAAAATCCCCTTGCCAGTCGCGATATTCCACCCGCCCTTCGCGCTCGAAGGTGAAGCAGGAAAGATGCCCTTGTCCACGATAGTCGGACGTGATGCGGCCGTTTCTGTTGTCGTATTCGCTGAATGACCCCGCGACTGCCGGCGCATCATGCGTCTTCGCCGCGGTATACATCCGCTCGAGCGTATCGGGAGACGGATACCAATCATCATCGTCGATGAAGCAAAGATATTCGCCTTGCGCCACACGCATACCCTCGTTACGCGCCGCGGAAACGCCTCGGTTTTCCGGAAAAGAAATCAGACGCAGCTGGGGAAAATCCTCCCCGAACAGCTGAAGGAGTCGAAGCGTACTGTCAGTCGACGCATCATCTACGCAGATGAGCTCGATGTCATCGAGCGTCTGCATTTGAATGCTCGCGAGCGTATCGGCAAGAAATTCCGTGCCGTTATGCGTGGGAAGAATGATTGAGACCTTCGGCATACGCCCTCCCGTTAAGACAATGCGAGCCTGCGGTTACGTAGCAGCCCGAGCGATTCTGAGTGTCACAACACGATACCGCAAACGAAGCGACTTGCGGGCATGCGCGGCATTAGGCGTCGCAATGATTCTCGTACCACTCGCCACTGACGCGATGCGCCACCGCGGGCGTATAGCCTTTCCTAATCAGCTTTCCATAGGCGGCCGCCCGGAGATTCTTCGCATGCGGCGGGCTTTTACGCAGCTGTTCGGACGCGCGCTCGTATTCGCTTCCAAAACGCTCCTGGAACGCTTCCGGCCAATCCCTGATTCGTCCGATGTCGATGCCGCTATCGGCGAGATCGCGCTCGATGCGCACCACACCGACGCCTTTTCGCATAAGCGCGGCTATGCGCATCTCGCCCCAACGCAAGTCGTCAATAAGCCCAATGCGCACTGCTTCGCCAACGGCTTCCTGTGCGACCTCATTCGCGAAGCCCTCACGCGCAAGCCGTTTGCGCATTCCGTCGCTGCAAAAATCGTGATAGCCGCACAGCCGGACAATGTCGCGAAACGCATCGCCTGAACTGCGAGGATCCTTTCCCTCGGACTTGTCGGCGCGTGATGCGGACGACTCGTACGGCGCCCCACTTGGTTCAGGCATCCCGCTTGGTTCGGGCACGCAAGACAACTCAAAGGGCGGAATCTCTTCCCATGCAGGCTGAAAGCCCGCCTCTTCACGTGCGGTGGAGGCGACGGTATGGCGGGAAAAGACGCGGGGTTCCTTGCGCTCGCGCGCAGGTGGGCAATCTTCCCCTTCGAGCGCGGCAACGCGCGCTTTCAAGCTCTCAAGCGTCTGCCGTCTCGCCTCATCCATCAGAACCATCCCGATTCGTCGCCAGTCTTCAGCCGCGCCCTCCTAAGAGCGGACAGACTCTAAGCGAGCGGCACTTCCTCTTCAATCACATCGCCGATATGGGGCATGCCGTACGCCTCGCGCACCTTGTTTTCGATCTCGTTGCGCAAGTCGGGGTTCTCTTCCAGAGTCTGTTTCGCCGCTTCGCGTCCCTGCCCAAGGCGCTCTTCACCATAGGTGTACCAGGAACCGCTCTTGCGGACCACGTCGCATTCGGCGGCCATGTCGAGCACGCAGCCCGACTTGGAAATGCCCGTTCCATACATGATGTCGAATTCCGCCTGACGGAACGGCGGCGCCACCTTGTTTTTAACCACCTTCACGCGAACACGGTTGCCGATGGACTCGCCATTCGACTTGATGACATCGCGCTTGCGAATATCGAGGCGCACCGAACTGAAGAACTTCAGCGCACGACCACCCGGCGTGGTCTCGGGACTGCCGAACATCACGCCGATCTTCTCGCGCAGCTGGTTAATGAAAATGCAGGTCGTGTTCGACTTCGAAAGCGAACCGGTCAGCTTGCGCAGCGCCTGCGACATCAAGCGGGCCTGCAGGCCGACAGTCGTGTCGCCAATCTCGCCTTCCAATTCCGCTCGCGGAGTCAGCGCGGCAACGGAGTCGATAACGACGCAATCAATCGCACCACTGCGGACCAGCATGTCGCAAATCTCGAGCGCCTGCTCGCCCGAATCGGGCTGCGAGATCAGCATCTCGTCGATATCGACGCCCAAACGGGCGGCATAAACCGGATCGAGCGCGTGCTCCGCGTCGATGAATGCAACGATTCCACCTGTGGCCTGGGCTTCCGCGATGATATGCAGGGCGAGCGTCGTCTTGCCGCTCGACTCAGGGCCATAGATCTCAACGATACGACCGCGCGGCACGCCGCCAATTCCCAACGCCACATCAAGGGGAAGAGCTCCAGTCGGAATAAAGCCGATATTGAGTTCCTCAGCGCCCTCGCCGAGCCTCATTATCGATCCTTTTCCGAACTTCTTTTCGATCTGATCGGTTGCGAGCTTCAGTGCGCTCTCTTTAGTCTCGGCCATTGCCCCTCCTTGCGGATTTCATTCACGCAGTCATTATACGAACGGTTGTTCGCCTGTCAAGCCAACACCGCCCATGTGAACGAGAATAGACGAAGCGTCTCTTTTCGCTTTCCCAGAATTCTCACGCGGGTGTCATATGAATCCCCTTCTCAAGCGAATCGGGAAAGACGCCAGAGAAGAATGCGTACGAACAGACTTTGTCACGATTTATAGGCAGCCACCTATCATGGAATGGCCAAACCGGATGTCGCGCGAAAACAGCACCCGCCGGCATCAGCCGGCATCAAACCAATCGACAAGCTGCGCCTTGCTAAGCGCGAACCGGCGTCTCCATATGGGCCGCAAGCGTATCGAGAGCCGCCGCGACGGTTTGTGCGCGCACCTCATCACGTGAGCCGGCAAAATGGTACACGCGCGCATCCGCGCCCGAGTTGTCGCAAACGCCAATCCAGACCGTGCCTACCGGCTTGCCGGGAACGGCTCCGCCCGGGCCCGCAATGCCCGTTACCGATACCGCAAGGTCAACGCTCAGTTCACGACACGCGCCTTCAGCCATCGCGCACGCGGTCTCGTAGCTGACCGCTCCCTGCGTCTCGATGACGTCTGCCGGCACGCCAAGCCGCGCCTCTTTCACCTCGTTGCTATAGCTCACGATGCCGCCCGCGACCACATCGCTCGAACCGGCGATAGCGGTCAGCGCGCCGCTGATAAGACCGCCCGTGCAACTCTCAGCGGTCGCAATATGCTTGCCGGCAGCACGCGCCGCTTCAAGCACACTTGTTGCTTTCTCGATGAGCTCGGGAGTGAAAACGCCTGTTCCCGCGGCCGCGTCGGTTGTTCCCGCACTCGCGTCGACGCTCGTGCTTTCGCCTTCGCCGGCCGCCGCACCCGCACCAGCCACCGCAGCTGCGCCTTTGATCGCACCCGCACCAGCCGCAACGCCACTTTCCGCTTCGCTTCCCTCTTCGCCAAAACCCAGAAGGGTACGCGCCTTGCGGAAGTAATCCAGCATGCTCACGATGGTGAAGAACACGGCGAGCAGCATCGCGAACCAGGCAAGCAGATACATGCCGTCATCCAAGGACTGGTTGTAAAAGCCCAGAAGCGGCGTTCCCTTGATAAGGAAGAGCACGATGGCAACAATCTGCGTCACCGTCTTCACCTTGCCCCACCAGCTCGCGGCAATGACCACGCCTTCGCTAGCCGCCACCATACGGATGCCCGACACGATGAATTCGCGCGCGATGATGATAAGAGCCACCCACGACGGAAGAACCTGCTGCTCCACCAGCACAAGCAACGCCGCCGTCACCAGCAGCTTGTCAGCCAGCGGATCCATGAACTTCCCGAGGGTCGTCACCTCGTTGCGGCTGCGCGCCAAATGACCGTCAACCGCATCAGTCGCCGAAATGACAATGAAGACCAGCGCCGCAATGATCGGCTTCCATAATTCCGCATCGGGCCACTGCGGAAACCACGCAGGCCACGGCGCGGCCACAGCCGCCACAAAAAGCGGAATCAGCAGTATGCGTGCGAGAGTGACTTTATTCGCAGGTGTCCAAAGCTTCTGAGAGGAGCTCTCCATCGCCGCCATCGCCTTCCATTTCATATGCAAGAGTATCGGTAATCACAAGCTCCCGTATCTCCCCCGGCTCACCCGCGTCCAGATACGTCACGCCATCAACCTCGGGCGCCTGACATTGGGCGCGGCCAAAGAGCTGGCCGTCCTCTTCGCGCCCCAGCACGAGCACCGGCATGCGAGAACCAACGCGTTCGGCAATGCGCGCATGCGAAATCGCGTCGGCGACATCGCGCACTTCCTGCGCACGCTCCTGCTTCACGTCCTCATCAATCTGGTCGTCCAGCTCCGCCGCACGCGTGCCCTCTTCACGGGAATAGGGGAACACGCCCACATAGTCGAATTCGGCTTCCTCGACAAAATCGAGCAGCTGCTCGAATTGCTCTTCGGTCTCACCGGGGAAACCGGCAATCAGCGTCGTGCGCAGGGTGATACCCGGCACCGTTTCGCGAATATGCTCAACAAGCTTCAGGTACTCTTCCCCCGTGCCACGCCTGTTCATGGCCCGCAGAACCGGCTTCGCGGCATGCTGGAAAGGAATGTCGAGATAGCTGCAAATGTTGTCGTGCGACGCAATAGCCTCGAGAAGCGCATCGGTGATGCCCTCGGGCTGGATATACATCACGCGGAACCAGGTCTCGGGAAAACGCTCGGCCAGATACGACATGAGCGACGCGAGGTCACCCTCGTCCGGCAAGTCGCTTCCCCACCGACCCGTATCCTGCGCAATCAGCGTAATCTCACGCACGCCGCGCGAAACCTTGTAGGCAACATCGGCGGCAATATCGTCGCGCGAGAAGCTGTGATAGCGTCCGCGGATGTACGGAATCGTGCAATAGCTGCACATGCGATTGCAGCCGTCCGAAATCTTCACGTAGGCCACGAGGGTCGAATCGCCCGCGGTGGTAAGCGCGTATTCGTTTGCGCCAATCGTGCCATCCGCTTCAAGTGCGGGAGCAAGCGGAAGCTGACCCGGAAGCAGTTCGCCCACGATCTCGACAATGTCATCCTCGCGCGAGCAGGGAACAAAGGCCGAAGCCTCGGTCAGCTCGCTTGCAAGCTCATCGCCATAGCGCGCCGGCATGCAGCCCGCCATCACGATCTTCGTGTCGCCTTCCAGCACATTCTGCAGTCCGGCGATAGAGAAGAACGCGTCAAGGCTTTCCTCGGTCGCCGCCTGGATGAACGAGCAGGTGTTGACAATGACAAGCTCGGCCGCCTCGGGGTCATGCGTAATGCGATAGCCCGCACGCACAAGCCGTGCCGCCATTTCCTGCGAATCCACCTCATTCTTCGCGCAACCAAGCGTCACGAAAGCAATGCGGGGAGCCGCCTCTTTAATATCTGTCATAAGTGATGCGCTCTTATCGGTAGTTCACGTACTGCAGCGGAATGCCGTAATCCTGTTCCTTCAGGTAGCCGATGACCTCCTGCAGCAGGTCGATCTTGGCGCTCGTGACGCGCAGCTTGTCGTCCTCGATGGTCACCTTCACCTTGAGCTTCAGGGCCTTGAGGTCCTTGTTGATCTTGCCGGCGATCTCGCGGTCGATTCCGCTGACAATCGTGCCGGTCTGGCGAACCGTGCCACCGGAGGCGTTCTCAACCTTGCCCCACTGCACGCTCTTGATGTCGACGTTGCGGCGGATAAGCTTCGACTGAATGATATCGATGATCTGCTTCGCCACAAAGTCGCTCGGCGCGGTCACGGTGATCGTCTGCGCCCGTTTGTCGAGCTCAAGACGCGAACCGGTGTCCTTCAGGTCGTAACGCTGCTTCAGCTCTTTGGTCGCCTGTCCGCATGCGTTGTCTATCTCCTGCATATCAACTTCGGAGACGATATCAAAGCTGGAATCTTTTGCCATTGCCCTGCCTTTCCGGTATGGCACGCGCTATTCGCGAGCACGAATTACATGAAGTGCTAGTACTCCGTCGAATCATCCGACGAACCATCATCGTAATATCCCTCGTCGTCATACGAGTCGTCATACGAGTAATCTTCATCAGATGAGCCGTCATCGGAGCTGTCGGAATCATCGGAGCTCGCCGACGAGCTTGCCGCCGCGCGCGCTTCCGTATCGATGCCACGCAGGCTTGAGCTCGAGGAGCTCGAGGAGCTTGACGAGGTCGAAGCCGACGATGAAGACGAGGCGCTCGAAGATGTCACGCCATGCTGTTGCTGCCACTGCGCCAGCACGTCGTTGAAGTCGATCTTGATGTCGACAATGCCCTTGTCGTTCGTGGTCAACGTGATGTCCTTGCCGTCCTGCGTCGCCTTCACGCCACTCGGATCAGCGCAGATGAATTCAAGCACGCCCGAAGTGGTGAAGGTCTTCGTCGCGGGACCCTCAACGTTTTCCGCCACCTGGCGTTCGCCGTCGATGTAGACCTCAATCCAGGTCGTCGTGCCGCTATTCACGTTGTAGCTGAATGTGAACGAGGTCGGCGCCGTCGCGCTTGTCCCCGAAGAGGAGCTCGCTGCCGCCGAGGCGGATTCGCTTGTAACGGGAAGAGTCGTTTCCTCCGACTGGGAGCTGCATCCCCGTCCCAGCAGAAGGACGAGAAGCGCAATCACGAGAATGACGCCGATGGCGATAAGCGCCACCAGCCGCATATCGAAGCCGCCAATGCCGTGCACCTGAGAACCGAGGCCATGCTTCGGCGCGGGGCTTGCCACGACATTGAATGGCGCCTCTTCGTTGAGAACGCGGCTCTGCGAACGATGACGCCCACCGCGCTGGTAGGCGCGCTCCGCCTCGGTGCGGCTCATGACGCGACCCGAGTCGTATTCGTTGTACAAGCGGCGGCCATTGTTGTTGCGGTCGGCATATTGGCGATCGCGCGGAACGGCATTCCGCGGGCGCGTCAGGTCGCCCCGCTCATAACCGGAGATCTCGTAGTGGTCGTTTTGCTGCGCCTGCCGACGACGTGCCGCATCGGCGCGTCCCGCCGCATACCGGCTGGAGCCGGGCATGTCGAAACCATTGCTTCGCGAATGATCGCGCGCGGCGGCGCGGGCGGCATCCACCTGATGGGCGTATTGCGCATCGAGGTAGCGGTTCGTGACCTCGGAAGCATTCAAACCGAGAAGCTGCGCGTAAGAATTGATCATGTTCCGCGCATAGCCGCGCGGAGGCATACGTTCGAAGTCCCCCTCTTCGATTGCTTGGATGATATCAGGGCGAATGCGCAGGCGACGTGCCACCGTATTAACATCCATCCCTTTGCGCACGCGGGCCGAGCGCAATTGGGAACCGAAACCGTCTGGCACGACACAACCTCCTCTTAGTCGTTCGCCTCGAATGCTTTTAAGCTCTCAAGTTCGAGCTCATCTATCAGTACGTCACGCGGTTTACTTCCCTTTGATGGGCCCACCACGCCTTTTTCCTCAAGCATGTCCATTATACGGCCAGCCCGTGAATATCCTATGCTGAAGTGCCTTTGAATGTTCGAGGTCGACGCGCTCTTCGCAGACACGACAAGCTCAGCCGCATCCCACAGAAGCGGATCCTCGTTGGCGGCCGACCCGTTCGATCCCGAAACCGGGGTTCCGATGCTCATGAGGTTAGTCTTCAGAATGTCGGTGTGGTAATCGGGTTCGCCCTGCTCCTTCAGGCAGGTGACGACCGCCTCGATCTCTTCCGGCGAAACAAAGCAGCCTTGCAAACGCACCGGCTTTGCGAATTCCGGCTTGCCAAAGAGCATGTCGCCGTTGCCGATGAGGTTCTCCGCGCCGGTCGAATCCAGAATGACGCGCGAGTCGATGCCCGACGCCACGGTAAGCGCCATGCGGTTCGTGATGTTCGCCTTGATGAGGCCGGTCACGACATTTGTCGACGGGCGCTGCGTCGCCACGATCATGTGAATGCCCGCGGCACGCGCAAGCTGGGCGATGCGGCTAATGCTGAATTCCACGTCCTTGCCCACATTCATCATGAGGTCGGCAAGCTCGTCGATGACGATGACGATATAGGGCATCTGACGGGCGGGGTCGGCGCCCTCCTCGTCAAGCAGGCCCTGATGAACCTTCGTGTTGTACTGGCCAATGTCGCGCGCGCCCACCTTGCTGAACACCTTCAGGCGCCGCTCCATTTCCGCGACACCCCAGGCAAGGGCACTCGCCGCTTCGCGCGGCTCGGTCACGACCGGCACGTACAGATGCGGAATGCCATTGTAGGGAGCGAATTCGACGCGCTTCGGGTCGACCATGATGAAGCGCACCTCATCCGGCGTCGCGCGCATGAGAATCGACATGATCATCGAGTTGATGGCGATCGACTTACCGGAACCGGTGGTGCCGCCCACGAGCAGGTGCGGCATTTTCGCGAGGTCGAACACCATCTTGTGGCCTTCGACATCCTCGCCAACCGCCACTTGAAGCGGCCCCGGCTTCGCGGCGGGAAGCACGTCGCCCAGATAGACGTTGCGGCGCACCTTGTTCGGCACCTCCACGCCCACATAATTCGTGCCGGGAATGGGCGCGAAAATGCGCACGCCAGGCGCGGCGAGGGCAAGGGCGATATCGTCGGTCAGGTTCGTGATACGGTTCACGCGAATGCCGGAGGGCAAATTGATTTTGAAAAGCGTCACCGTCGGGCCGGCAACCCAGCCCACAACCTCGACCGGAACGCCGAAGTCCTCAAGCGTGTTCTGCAGAAGCGTCGCCGTCTCGCGGAGGATGTCGTCGCTCTCGCGCATGCGCTCGCTCTTGGAAGAGGTGCGCAGCAGGCTCATGTCAGGGAGCACGAAACCCTCCGTGGCCTGCGGATATGCAAGCGAGCCGCCGGTAGCGCCGCGACTGGAAGCCTGTCCGGTTGCGCCTGTCGTGCTGGCAGAACCCTGACCGGAAGGCGTCTTCTTACGCTTCGGAGCGCCCTGCTCGGTTCCCAGTTTGCGCGTCAGCGTGTCGGATGCCGTCGTTTGCGATGCGCTCGAAGGCGAAAGGCGGCGCGTTTTCACATCGTCGGCAGGAAGAATCTCCGCATCAAGCACATCGTCGTTTTCCGCAGCAAGCCTGGTCACGCGTGAGGAGTTGCCAGCAAGCGCCTCCTTCATATGCGTCGTATGTTCGGCGACACGACGCGGCATATCGTCAAAGCCCGCTATGCTCGGGCGCTCCCGCTTTTTGCGGCGGGGCTTTCCACCCGAAGTCACCGGCTCGTCTTCGCCTGCGGCCTCCTGAGCGTTCTCGCGCTTCCGCTCGCGAACCTCACGCAAGCGCGTGACGATTCCATTGATGGAGAAGCCGATCACCATGAGGGCGATGACGATAAGGCCCACCAGCACGATCGCCGATACGGCAACACCCAAAAAGCGCACGCCAACCCAGGCGATTCCCGCACCCACATAGCCGCCCTGATCGAGCAGATTCTGCCGCAGGAACAGGTAGTTCGTCGACCCCACATCAACACCCGGTGTGTACAGGCCAAGGATGCCGAGAATCGCGACGAACATGATGAAGAGACCCACCGCGACACGGGCGGGCACCCGTTCATCCTGGAAACGGATGATGAAACTTATGCCGATAAGCACGAGGACAAAGGGAAAGACATACGCGCCTTTCCCGAAACCAAGATGCAGAAATTCGGAGAGCGCCGAGGCAACGACGGCGTTCGTCGGAATCGTCATCATCGCGTACAGAGCGACGCCAATGATGATGAACACCACGCCGCCGATATCGCGGCGCGTGCGCGCGTCGATAAAGCCCTCCTGCTGAGGAGCCGCTTCCATCCCCCGCATATTGCGCTCGGCGCGCACCTTTGCCGGAGAGGCGGCCTTCCGCGTGCTGCCCTGTTGTTTCTTGCCTGCCAAAATCACTCCCGACTGCTGCGTTTAAACTGCGTTAATGGTATGTCTGCCGCGCGCGGCGTGCGCGATGGACACTTTGCGCCGGCGCGGCTGCCGCGCGCGCCACTCTTGCGAGCCCGTCACGTACTTCGCGCCCGTCGCTCGAGAAGCCCCGGAAACGTCCCGGACCGCGCGCCGCAAGCCTTCTCGCGATGCCGCGCGCGGTTCAGCGCGAACTACACTTCAAGCACATTCACAATGACCATGGGCCGCTGCTTTATTTCCTCCCACAGTACCTTCAAAAGCGCGTTGCGGCACGCCTTTTTCATATCCTTCGTCGATGCGTCATCCGCCAGCACGTCCTGGAGCTTGCGGCGCACCCGCGACTGCGCATCCTGAATGAGCTCTTCGTCGCTCGTGATGCCATGCATCTCAATCAGCACATTGCCGATGATGCGCTTCTGCATGCGATCGACCGCGCAGGCCACCGTCGCGAAGCCCTGCGAGGCAAGGCTCGTGCGCTCGTCAAGCACGTCCTGACTCGTATCGCCCACGCGCAGGCCATCGACAAGCACGATGCCGTTCTGCACCTGCTCGCCCAGCCTCACGCCACGCGCGGAAAGCTCGAGCGTGTCACCATTCTCGAGAATGTAGATGTTCTCGGGCGGAACACCCGTGAGCGCTCCCAGATGTGCATGCGCGCGCAGGTGAATCGCCTCGCCGTGAACCGGCAGGAAGGCGCGCGGACGCGCGATGGAGAGCATGATCTTCAGCTCCTCGGCACCACCATGACCGGAGACGTGCACGAGGTCGCGCTTCTTGTCCCAGACGTCGCAGCCGATCTTGGCAAGGAGGTTCATCACTTTCGTGACAGCCTTCTCGTTGCCCGGAACCGGCGATGCGGAAAGGATGACGGTGTCGCCCTCCTCGAGCGAAATCGTCTTGTGGTTGCCACCGGCGATGCGCGCGAGCGCCGAAAGCGGCTCTCCCTGGCTTCCCGTGCACATCACGACAATCTTGTCGGGCGGAAGACCATCGATGTCGTAGGCGTCAACGAGGTCGTCGTCGTTGATATGCAGATAACCAAGACGGCGCGCGATATCGGTGTTCTGCACCATCGAACGGCCCGACACCACAACCTTGCGGCCGGCTTCCACCGCCGCATCGCAAATCTGCTGCATGCGATGGATGTGGCTTGCGAAGGATGCAATCACGACGCGCCCGGTCGCCTGCGAAATGATGCGACGGAGCACGTGACCCACCTCAGCCTCACTGGGGGTGAAGGTCTTCGTGTTCGCGTTCGTCGAGTCGGACATCATGAGGTCGACGCCCATTTCGCCAAAGCGCGCGATGGATCCGAAATCGGTGAACACGCCATCGATAGGCGACTGGTCAAGCTTGAAGTCGCCGGTATGGAGCACGTTTCCTGCCGGCGTCTGGAAAAACACGCCGAGCGAACCGGGAATCGAGTGGTTGACCGAGAAGAAATCGCACTTGATGCAGCCAAGCTGGACGGCCTCGCCGCCACGCACCTCGATGAGCTTGGCGTTCTTGACGCGATGCTCCTTCAGCTTCCCCTCGATCAGGCCGAGCGTCATCTTCGTGCCGTAGATGTTCACCTCTTGATCGAGGTCTTTGAGCACATACGGCAGAGCGCCGGTATGGTCCTCGTGACCATGCGTGATGACGATGCCGCGCAGGCGGTCGGCGTTCTGGAGGATGTAGGAATAATCGGGCAGGATGAGGTCGATGCCCGGATGGTTGTCATCGGGGAACATGCATCCCGCATCGTCGAGCACGATATCGTCGCCGCACTCGAAGACCGTCATGTTCTTGCCGATGGCGTCCAAGCCGCCAAGCGGAATCACTTTCAGAACCGCGTTGGGGTCTTTCTGCGGGGTCATGAAATTGCGGCGGCGATCGATCTCGCGTGCGCGCGAAGGCGCCTGCTGACCACGGGTAATCTGCGGCCGCTCATGCTCGAGCTTCACATGCTTGTAGTACTGCGTGCGGTTGTGCCCCCGAGCGGCCTGCGTATTCGCATTCTTCGACTCGGAGCGTTCCTTGCCGCGCGTCCCCTTTTTGTTCTTGGATTGTTCAGTCATATCGTTCTATTCTGCTTCTTTCCCTCGCGCGTCCGCACATGCTGGCGAACGCTCAGCGCGCCCCGCAAGGCGCGCTTCCCCATGTACCAAAAACCGAAGTCAGCGCTTCGGATATGCCCACATTGACACCGCCTTTTATAGCGGAATGAGGTCCGCCGCCCGAAGGCGGCAGGCCTCTCTCACATTCAAACCATGCGGCTCGCATCTTTTCGCTTGCGAACGCGCTCTTTCCAACAGTTCGTCCGTCGCTCTCCGGCGGTCTCCCGTCAGTCTTTTTGGCAGCCCGTCCGACAGTCCGGTAGTCCGGCAGTCCGACGGCTCGCGCTCTTCCGCCTACTCCGCAGGAAGCACGCCAACCTCGCGCATCACCTGCGCGAGCTCTGCCGACTGCTCCGGCGTCGCCGGAATAAGCGGCAGGCGAAGGCCGCCAACCGGGAAGCCGAGAAGGTTCAGCGCCTCTTTCACCATGATCGGGTTCGCCGTGATGAAGAGCTCTTTCATCAGCGGAGCGAGCTTCTCGTTCGCCGCGAAAGCCGCATCCCAATCGCCTGCGGCGCACAGGTCAACAACCTCGCGCATACGCGCCGGCGCCACATTGCCGATGGTGGAGATGACACCCGCGCCACCCATCTTCATGATGTCGTAGGTCTGATCGTCGTCGCCCGAGTAGACGAAGAAGCCTTCGGGCGCCTCGTTGATGATCTGCTGAATCTGGTCGTACTTGCCGCTTGCCTCTTTCACGCCCACGATGTTCTCGACATCGCGCGCAAGACGCAGGGTCGTTTCAGGCTGCATGTTGATAACGCAGCGACCAGGGATGTTGTAAAGAATGCAGGGCAGGTCGACCGCACCGGCAATCGTGCTGAAGTGGCGATAAAGGCCCTCTTGCGGAGGCTTGTTGTAATAGGGAACCACCAGCATGAAGCCGTCGACGCCGAGCTTCTGCACCTCGCGTGCGAAGTCCACGGTATCCGCCGTGCAGTTGTCGCCGACGTTCGCCACGATGGGCACCCGTCCGGAAACCGCCTCGACGACCGCGCGGAAGAGCTCCATCTTCTGGGGATAGAAGACCGTGGGGCTTTCACCGGTCGTTCCGTTGATGACAAGGCCATCGGCGCCGTTGTCGACAAGGCGCTTCGCCAAGGTCTGTGCCTGATTAAGGTCGAGCTCGCCATTCTTATCAAACGGGGTCACCATTGCAGGAATCATCGTTCCAAATATCGGTTTGTCCTGGTAAAGCATCGCTCGTCCTTTCGCTTGATCCCGTCGCGCGCGATTCCAGCGGAAGAACCACGGCACGTTTACCGATTATCCCACCTGACACAGAGGCTCTCGCCTAAAACATGAAATGCTCCAAACCCACGATGAGCCCCTCGCAATTGCGGACCTTCCGCACGGCAAGAAGAACTCCGGGCATGTAGGAAGTCCTGTCCCAAGAATCGTGCCGAATGGTCAGCGACTGACCCATCGAGCCAAAAACGACCTCCTGGCTTGCCACGAAACCCATCGAGCGCACCGAATGGACAGGCACGCCATCAACCAAGGCACCACGCGCGCCCTCGCAACCGGGCAGCTCACTCTCGCGGCCAGGAACCTGGGGGCTTGCTTCACGCGCCGCCGCGATAATCTCGGCGGTACGTTTCGCCGTCCCCGAAGGAGCATCCCGCTTCTTGGCATGATGGTATTCGATGACTTCTGCCTCGTCTAGGTAAGGGGCCGTCATTTCGGCGAACTTCATCATGAGAACCGCGCCAACGGTAAAATTGGGCGCCACAAAAAGGCAGGTACCGGAAGGAGCCAGCGCCGCGAGCTCATCAAGCAATTCGTTTGAAAGGCCCGTCGTGCCGATAACGCAATCGATTCCCGCGGGAAGCGCCGCACGAATATTGCCCTCGACGATATCGGGGCGGGTGAAATCAACAAGCACGTCAAATCTCGCCTGCGCGACCGCGGATGCCACATCCGGGAAGCAGGGGTAGCCGGCATCCTGTGACGCCTGAGGGTCGATTCCGCAGGCAAGCTCCATATCGGGAGCAGATTGCACCGCCTCGACAACGGCCGTGCCCATCCGTCCTGCGCAACCCGCAACACCAACTCGTATCATCGCATTCCTTCCCCTCTGCCCCTTCGGGCTCCCTTCTCAGACCTGCTTAGATTCTGGCGTTGCAAGGCTGAGCTTTCTCACCGAGATTCAAGCTGCGCGCGCAAGGCCCGCAAAGCGCATCCTCGATGGCTAATCTTCGACTTTTCCGACTGAGCCACTTCCGCAAACGAAAGCTTCCCGCCGTATTCATCGGGAAGGAAAAGCGGATCGTAGCCAAACCCGGCCTCGCCATGCGCTTCGTAATCGATGCGTCCGGGAACCTCGCCCCGCACCACAAGCTCGCTGCCATCCTCGTCGATGAACACGAGCACGCACACGAAACGCGCGGTTCGCTTTTCGGTCGGCACCTCGGCAAGCTCGCGCAGAAGCTTCGCGTTGTTCGCCGCGTCGTCGCCATCCGTGCCGGCATAGCGAGAAGAGTACACGCCCGGCGCGCCATCGAGCGCATCCACCTGCAAACCGGAGTCGTCCGCGAGCACGGCAACCGCCTCGCCCGCCGCCGCCCGTGCGGCACGCGCCTTGATGCGCGCGTTCGCCTCGAAGCTGTCGCCATCCTCTTCGGGATTGGACGTGATTCCCGCCTCCCGCAGCGTGCAGAATTGCCAGCCGGGGAAATCGAGCGCATGCTCGATCTCGTCGACCTTATGCGCATTGTTGCTCGCGATTATCACGCGTTTCATGAGGCCTCCTATTTGTGGACGATAACCGGCGTGCCCGTCTCTACGAGCTTGTACAGGCTCTTTGCGGCGTCAAGCGGCAGATTGATGCAGCCATGCGAGCCGTAGCCCTCTTTGTACATCGTGCCGCCGAAGCCCGGCTGCCAGGTCGCATCGTGGAAGCCGACATCATTGCCAACGAAGGGCATCCAGTATGTGACTTCCGTTTCGTATTCCGGCTCATAGGTGATGGTCGTCTTGGCCTTCTTGCCATTGCCTGTCGTTGTCTCGACCGGCACCATCTCGCCCTTGAGCGTCGAGGGGCTTTCCTTCTTGTTCACACAGTAGACGCCCGTCGGGGTATCGTGCTCACCATCAGGCGATCCGGAAATGAAGTCCGATTCCCATATGACCTTCTTGCCATCGTAGAAGGTCGCATGCTGATTCTTGAGGTCAACGTCGATGTATTTCGTTCCGAAGTCCACGCCGTCGTCATCGGGAATGGCAGCGGCGGCCTGGGTATAGGGAACCTCGAGCTCGCCCTTCTTGTGTTCGTTGACCGCCTCGATAAGCGCCGTCACAAAGGGCTCGTAGTCGATCTGCCAGCCGTACGTGCCGCCCTTCACCTTCACCTTTGTACCACCAGGCGTTTTGAAGGTGCGCTTCTTGCCGACGGTATTGATCTTGCCGGTCTTGCTTCCCGTCCAATCGCGCAGAGCCGATTCATCAAGGGAAACGTTCAGGTCCTCATCGACCGCGACCCATTTGGCGATGGTCGCGGAATCAACCTCAAGCCAATCGAGATCATTCAGCGTCAGTTGGATGTCGGCATCAATCAGCTCGTTTGCCGCCATCTGTGCCTTCGTGAGCCTTTCATCGCCCGACACGACATCGGGCTGCACCAGCTCGTCTTCCCCTATCTCGGCAAGGGGCTGCATCTCCTGCGCGGCCTCTTCCACCTTCGCGAGAACGGCGGCGGCATCAAGCTTCGTGCCCGCCTTTTCAGCCACAACCTCGAAGGCCTTCGTGTCCTTGCTGTATTCGATCGTCGCCGAAGTCGGGTCGGTCGCGTCCTTATTGACCGCATCTACCTGCGCGTTCACGCAATCGGCGAGTTTCTCTTCGTCATAGGCCACCTGCATCGCATCCGCCAAATCGAGTTCGGACGCATGGATAAGGTACAGCGGCCAGCCCCACGGGTCGTTCCCCTGCATCGCGGTGTCGATGACCGTCGCCGCATCGAAGCTCAGCCCGTTGTCCTCGCCCTCAATCGTGAAGTCCAGACCCTCGCCCGTCACGGTCAGCGCGTAGGTGTCTTCGCTCGCATCAAGATAGGAAACCGCGGTATCAACGTCCATGTTCGAGACATCGTGACCACCCACCTTCGCATTCGCGACAAAGTGGCTCGAGTACCACGCAACGCCTCCCAGATAGACGGCAAGCAGCGCAACGACAACCGCAGCGACCACAATGAGGGTCCGCCGCAAACGCCGCCGCTCATGCGCCACCTCTTTCGCATGCGCCGGCAAGTCCGCCGGCGCGAAATCAGCCGCTGATGAGCTCTCAGTCGAAAACTGTTCGTTTTGCTCGCTTTCAGCCATGCTTTGTCAATCCGCCCTTATCTCTCACGGGGGTTTGTGCGCGGTTTCGCGTTTGCGCGCCCCTCGTTATAGCCTTCTCATAACCGCAAATCGTATCATCTTCCCCGTGTGCCCATCGCACAAAGGCCGGATTGCCGGAAAGCAGCGCATCCACTCCACAAAACGATTCAAATGACATTCTGGCCTACAAGAAATGGTTTATGACTCCAGATAAACGCCGAGGAAATGGCATCCCGACAGGCAGCGGAGACACACGCAGGTCGTGAGCCGCGGCATACGTTTCCGCACCTCGCGGCACGCATCTTTACGCCCGAAGGCACACGCGGGTCACACTACGCGGCACGCGACCCCGCGGTTGGCCGCATGCGCTCCCGCGAGACGCAATGCGCAAATCTCCGCGTCATTTCCCCTGATAGAAACTAGATTCCCAAATAGCGCTTCCAGAATGCGACGGAAGTCATCTCCCGCTCCTTCGCACGATAGCGCTCGCCAACCGCGATTTTCGTGTTGCGATACCGCGCGATGAGCTCGCGATAGCGCTCGTTCAGCGCCCGCCACCGCGCGCGATCCATCGTCCGCACCGCGCCGCATTTGCCGTCGGGACTCAAAGCCACCAACTGCTTGCGCATCGCCGTCTTGTGCCAGGGAACAAAATTCTCCGACACGCTCGGCGAAATGGCGCCCGGTTTGTTCGAAAGCATGAAGTCGGGGAACCAATGCCGGTCGTGCGGAATGGCCACCAGCAGCTTGCGGAGCAGATGCCCCGAATAATCGCCTTGGAACCACTTCAGATCCACCTCGAGACGCGACACCACATCCTGGTCGAGCCCCTCGAGGGGAACGAGCTTCTCCGCCTTCGCCAACGCGCGTCCCATATGCTCGAACGGATCGCCTGTCATGAGCAGTTCGGGGCCTTCAAGATAATCCTCCAGGCCGTCAAGCCACAGCTCCGCCGCGTCGTAATCCATCGTGCGCAGGTATATGTGGAAGAGGCGCCAATACAGAAGCATGAAGACGGTGGAACCGCGGCGAATATGCAGCGTCCGCGTCACGAGCATATTGCGAACATACTGGTAGCAAGCAACCGCCGCGTTGAAGCGCCCCTCGAAACGCGCATGCCAGACGCAGATGCCATTCATCGTCATGTAGGTCGGCTGGCAACGGAGGCCGTATTCCACGTCGTCGCAACGGACGAAGAACGGCAGCGGCAGTCCCATCTCCTTGATATAGCTCACGGGGATGCAACTGAACCACCATGCGCCATAGGCGTTTTCAACCTCGACGTCGATGCCCTCATTCTCGAGAATGCCCGTGCGGGTATTCACCAGCAAATCGGGCTTTATCTTCGCGAAGCCTCCGAGTGTGCGCACGTAGGATACGTCCTCAAACTGCAAGGACGGCTGTTCCATCTGCAGCATCGCGCCATTAACGAACGCGCGCGCATAGCTCGCGGATGCAAGGGACAGCAGCGCGTGCAGACGCTTCAGGCTTTCGACGGACATTCGCACGTCGTCATCCATCAGCACGACATGGGTAAACGCGTCCCCTTCCGCGCCTTCTTCCGGCGCCGCCTCGAGCGCCTTCATCATGCCGAGCGCGAAACCGCCGGAACCTCCGGCATTCACATTCGGGATGACATCCACGCCCTCACCGGAAAGCGCCGGCGCATCAAGTGTGCGCCCGTTATCGACCACGAACATGTGAAAGCCCCGCGCCACCGGCTCGTCGGTGTTGAGAATTCCCTCGCGAATGCGCGCGATATTCGCCGTGATGTAGTCTTCCTTCTTGAAGGTCGTCGTACACAGTGCGATTCGAATGTCGCGAATCTGCGACTCGTCAACAAGGGTGTAGTACCAGGCGTTGCGGACGCGCGCCTGTCCCATCGTCGACAGCGTGAAGCCGGAAACGGTCGCGCCATCAACCGGCACATCAAGCTCGTGGACTTTGAAATCGGACGACGCTTCGATAAGGACGCTCTTTCCGCCCTTCTCCACCACCGGACCGCCGGAAGGCGTCAGCGACAGGCCCACGGTCGTCACGAGACACGGATCGCCCGCCAGTTCAAGATGCAGACGGATGCTCACAAGCCCGCAGTACTTGCGCCATTTCGCCGAGGAAACCGCGTTGAAGTAGGTGCAGAAATCAAGCTCGCCCGAAAAACGCAGCGTGTTCTCGTATTCAAAGGTACGGGCCGAAGGCGAGCGCCGATAGAGCAGGTCCGTATCGTTCTTCAAATAGTCATCCGTCTTGAGAAGGACGTTCGCAAGCTTAAAGCGTCTCATGTTTGCCCTCCTCGTAGCTCACATGCTCAATTTCGGGATGGAAGCGAAAACCTTCGCGATTGCTCGAAAGGATGATGCCGATCTTGCGCGCCTTGTCATCGGGCGAATAGCGCAGCACGCGATAAATATGCCCCGCCGCGCGAGCGAGCAGATAGGCGTAGCCCTGCAAGCCTTCTTCGCGATAGAGAACGACATCGTTGCGATAGATCATGCGATAGCGGTCGAGGCGCTCCGGCACATCGTCGACAATGGTGCCCGCGCCATTATTCGCGGAAGCATGGGTAACGACGCTTCCGCCCACGACATAGCAGGGATGCTTGCGCGAAATGCGGCGCGTGAATTCCCAGTCGTCCGTCCAGATGAAGAAATCCTTGATGGGAAGGCCCACCTCTTCGATCATGCGGCGCGGCACGAACAGGCTCACGAAAGACGCGAGCGTGCACGGCTGCAGCGGGCATGTGAAATCGGTGATGTCGCGCGTCAGCGGATGGCGCTGCACGTTCATCTTGCAGATGCTGCCATCCTTCCAGCGAACCACGCTCGACAGATAGCCGTAGGCGCCGCCAAGCGTCCGGTGCGCGTCGATCAGCCCCTGCAGGGAATCGGGGTGCACCATGCAGTCATCGTCCATGACCCAACAGTAGTCGTAGCCCGCCTTGACCGCTTCGCGCATACCATAGTTGAAGCCGCCCGCGCCGCCCAGATTGGCGCCGGTATTGCGGTAGTCAATGCGCCCGGCATCGATGAGGTCGGCCAGTGCCTCCCGCGTTCCGTCGGTGCTCGCGTTGTCGACCACCATGATGGCGAGCTCCTGTTCACAGGATGCCGGCGCGCCATCCGTGATGGAGCGGGGCACCTCCTGCGCGCAGAGGGCGTTGATGCATTGAAGCAGCAGGTCTTTGCGGTTGTAGGTTACAACCACGGCCACAATCGGCTGCATAGGCTATTCCTCCCCTTTGGCGTCGGCGGCGTTGATGTCGGCGCCAGGCGCGCTGGTGCCAGCAGCGTCCGCGACGCTCTGAGTTTCTGTTTGGGCGTTCCCCGCGTCGAGGAAGATTTTCCTCGTGACGAAGTTCCAAATCGCCACGATGACGGTAGCGCCAATCTTCACGATGAGATAGTGCACCCCCAGAAGTTCCACACCAGCCCACATGCAGGCGTTGTTCAAAAGGAGGCCGAGCACGGAAAGCACGACGAAGATGAGGAACTCTCGCCTGCGCGAAAGCCCTTCCTTGTGCGTGAAGACATAGCGCATCGACGCGACGTAATTGAAAATGACGGACACGATAAACGAGATGGTCGCGCTGAGCAGGTAATACAGTCCGAAGACTTCCGTCAGCAGGGCAAGCAGGCCGTAATCGATGAAGAAAGCGATGACTCCCACCACGCCAAATTTCATAATCTGCGCGGCAAGCGCTTTCAGAGAACCCACTCTTCGCCCTTTCATTCCTCGAATGTCCGTCCCGTATTATAGCGAGGAAGCGCGCGGGCTCAGCGTCCGCCAAAGATAAGCGCATCTTCGGCAAATCGGGCGGTTGGAAGGGTGGCCCGCCCGGACGTCACCGGAAGCGCGGCCCACTTGTGCGGTACCATACATGCTCGCATGGAAACCGAAAGACAGGGTGCTTCACTGTGACCGATATCGTCACTCCCGAAAAACGCAGCGACATCATGTCGCATATTCGCGGCAAGGACACCAAGCCGGAAATCTGGCTGCGCAAGCGGCTTTTCGCGAACGGCTATCGCTATCGCAAGAACGTGAACTATGTCTACGGCCACCCCGACCTTTATCTCGCGCAATACAAAACGGCGGTGTTCGTGAACGGCTGCTTCTGGCATCAGCATGCCGGCTGCAAGCATGCGCGCCTGCCGAAAAGCAATGTCGAGTATTGGGCAGTCAAGTTCGAGAAGAACGCCGCGCGCGACGAGAAGGTGAAAGACGAACTGCAGAGCAAGAAGCTGCGCATGCTCGTTATATGGGAATGCACGATCACCAAGATGAAGCGTTCCGAAGAATACGAGGAGGAAATGGTGGCCCGCATCGAAGCCTTCCTTCACGGCGAGGAAGACTATCTGGAATTGTAGGCGCCCATAAGGCGGCAACAAAAAGCGTCGCACGAAGCCGCAAGAAAGGAACCCCCACCAAGGCGCCTCCTGCGTCCGCGAGAACAGCCGCGCAGAGCAGCAAGGACGGGCGCCCGTTCAAAGGAACGTTCCCCCGCCAAACACCCACCAGACATGGAGAGATTGTTCACGCAAAATCACTCTTGCGCATCCCTTTTCTATTTGGCATAATGGGCAAGCTATCGAGCACAACATATGTCCCTATAGTCTAGAGGTCAGGACGCGGCCCTTTCAAGGCTGAGACCCGAGTTCGATTCTCGGTAGGGGCACCACGAATTTCCACGCCATCACCCGATGGCGTTTTTCATTTCCCAAAAAGCCTATAGCCCCAGGATTCGTACTTAACGGTACTCGGCGGTACTTAGTTGGCTAAAAGTAGCAGGTCAAGTTTGCCCTATTCGCAGTCGGCAGTTAAAAGCGAAGGTCAGCCCACAACGCATTCTTATAAGAACCAGAGACGCGAACGGCGTACTCAAGCAAAACTTCCTCCCCACCGTCACGGCATCCGATGAGCTGCCCATCTGAAGAAAAGCAGAGGCGCGTCTCGCCCTGCACACAACGCGGGGACGCTCGGAAGTGGCCGTTCCTTCCGTGACAACCTCACCGACGCGATGTCGGTGGTACCGTTGAAGAAAACAGGGAGCCTCGACCGTGTCAAGAGTCAGAAAATACACTTCATACCAAGGAGCTAACGATGGTAACGGTAACAAAGACCCTCTCCCAGAAGGAGAAAGACCTACTCGGCTCGCTCATCGGCGCAAGGCTCGTATGCGCTGAGACGGCGCTGGCAGCCCCGCCCGACGGCGCGTGGAACACGGTGCGCCTGCGCACGGACCGCGGGAGCGTCGACGTGAGCTGTCTGCTCGAGAGCCTGCCGGTTAACGACGAGGGCGACGAGGAGGAGTTCGGCGTGCTCTCAGTGAGCCCCGCCGGCGAGGATCGTCTCCAGGTGCCCGACATCTCAGCCGACGTCTGCGAGCTTCCATTGTCCGGCACCGTGATCGGTGTCGAGATACATGGCGACAAACTCGACCTCTATGAGCGCGGAGAGCTTATCTACACTCGCGAGACATCGAAGGCGATTGTGCTGCTCACCGACCTCAGCGCCATCTGCCTCGACCGACAGGCCTGGTTCGAGGAGATGCTGACAATCTCGAGCGGCCCCGATTCCGCCGCGCTCGTGCATGACGAATGGGTCGGCTGGGAGGACGATGAGGAAGAGGAGCCCGGCATCCACTATGCGTTCTCGACGACGGTAGAGCGACTTTAGCTGAGGCCGACACGCAAAAACGCCTTCACCCAAAAGGATGAAGGCGTTCATTTCATGCGATGCGGCTTTGTAACCGCTGTTCGATGCGTCCTATGTCGTAATCGTAAACACGTTCGAGCACTTCGGGCAACGAACCTTGAGGGTTCCCTTGCCCGCCGGCACCCGCAGCTTCTGACCACACTCGTCGCAGGCGATCGTCACCTTTTCCACCGGCTGAGCTTGCGCCTGACCAGCATCGGCATGAGGACCTGCTTCCTGGCTTTGCGACGGCTGAGGCTCCTGCTCCCCGGCCGGCTCGCTCGCCGCGCGCCTCTGGGGACGCTCGAAGCTTTCGTCCGACTCGTCCTCGGCAGCCGTGTCATTCCTCACGCCGCGACGCGAAGAACGCGTGGCACGCTCGGCACGTTCAGACGAGCCGCGAGAAGAGCGGCGGCCTGCGCCACGACCTTCCCGGCTGGCCGCTTCACGCGCTCCAGCACCGAAACGCTGGAAGAGTCCGAGAAAACGGTCGTTCTCTTCAGCCCGCGCCGCGATGTCCCGCGAATTCATGCGAATGGCAGCATAAACTGCCAACGCGATGCCCAGCACGAGAACAAGCACATACAGGAACGGGCTGATTCCGACGCACACAAAGCTCAACAGGACAAGAACGATTGCGACAATCAGGCAGGTGCGCGACAAGGCGTCGCCTCCGCGGCGTCCGGCCATGTGGTCGTCGTATCGATCTCTCATATCATCGAACATGATGGCTCCTGTCGATTAGAGGGCCTTCTTCGCAACCTCGCACAGAGCGGTGAAGGACTGGGGATCATTGATCGCCATGTCGGAAAGCACCTTACGGTCGAGCTCGACACCAGCCTTCTTCAGACCGTCCATAAAGCGCGAATAGCTCAGGCCGTTCAGGCGAGCACCAGCGTTGATGCGGGTGATCCAGAGGCGGCGAATCTCACGCTTCTTGTTGCGACGATCGCGGTACTGGTACTGGAGCGAATGCTGGACCTGCTCCTTAGCAGCACGATAGCTACGAGACTTTGCACCATAGTAGCCCTTTGCACGCTCAAGAGTGGTGCGACGCTTCTTCTTTGCATTGACAGCACGTTTAACGCGAGCCATATCATTTCCTCCTTAGATAGAACCCGGCTTAGCGCATGCCAAGGTTGCGGGCGATCTTCTTGTAATCAGCGCTCGTCACTTCGGTCTCGTGACGGAAATTACGCTTACGCTTCTGGCTCTTCTTCGTCAGAATGTGGCTCTTGTAAGCCTTAGCGCGCATGATCTTGCCAGAACCCGTAACGCGGAAACGTTTCGCGGATCCGCGGTGTGTCTTCATCTTTGGCATCAGTTTTCCTTCCCACTCTCTTCAGCCGCGTTCTTATCGGCCTTTTTCTTTTGTACTGCCTGCGGAAGCGGCGCAATCAGCATGTGCATGTTGCGGCCTTCCATCTTTGGCGCGTTCTCAATAACCGCTTGATCTTTCAGATCGTCAGCCAAGCGTTCAAGAATCCCCAGGCCCTGGTCGGGATGCGCCATCTCGCGTCCGCGGAACATGATGGTGATCTTCACCTTGCTCCCTGCAGCGAGAAAACGCTCGACGTGCTTCTTCTTGGTGTTGTAGTCACCAACGTCGATCTTGGGACGAAACTTCATCTCTTTGATCTCGACCTTGCTCTGATTCTTGCGAGCCTGCTTTTTCTTGATCTCTTGCTCGTAGCGATACTTCCCGTAATCCATGATGCGGCATACGGGCGGCTTCGAATTCGGAGCAATCTCGACCAGGTCCAAGCCCGCGTTCATCGCGATGCGTCGAGCCTCAGTGATGGAGAATATCCCTAACTGCTCGCCGTCGTAGCTGATCAGACGGCATTCCGGGCAGGTAATCTTCTCGTTGAGTCGAAACCCTTGAGCAGCTATTGCACCCACCTCCTTCTTGCGCTTTCACGCAACCTTTGCCTTTCGGCGCCAAATGAAAAGGTCCGGACATTTCGCCCGGACCCTTTGCGCATGTCATTAACGATGCCGTGGCACCGTTTCTTCTTATGCTCAAAAGCCCATCAGCTGCTCGAAGCGCCGAACCAGGCGGGGATGTCTTCCCTCTTCTGTAACAAAGGAATATTAGCATAGCGCGCCCGCACTGCAAGCTATCTCCACAAGACTCTGCGCTTTGCGGTTATCCCTTCACCTTGCGCACGCTGCGCGAAGGTCTTTCCCCTGTTCCTGACGACCATCGGCCGCGTGGCTTCTCGCAGCCCTGTCGCTTTGTGCATTGGGCGGTGGCGAACACCTGTCGCACGCACCCGATATGCAAGCCGTTGGCTTCGTGCTATTTCACCGAAGCGTAGAAAGTCGCGTCCCCGAAGAGCTCATTAACCGACTTCTTCTCTTCGCCGAAAGGCAGGTCGAGGAATTCGCTCAGCGTGGCGACAAGGTCGCTGCAATCAACATAATGGCCCTTGTCATTGAGCTGGGAGGTGTCCTGCACGCGCCAATAGCTGTCATTGACGTCGGTGAGATAGTATTGCGCCCCCGCGACATCCATATACACGGAATGCTTCGCGAGCAGATAGCTCTTCAGATCTTCGCTGGAAATCTCGAGCTTTTCCTCAGCTTTCGCGCCCATATCAGACCCCTTTCGGTCGATTAGCTTTACATGTTCTTTACAATACCGCGCACTTTAGCGCACGCAAGGGGACAGATGGGCAACACCGCCCGGATGAAATTCCGGGCATCAGTGCTAGAGGAAGCCTGAAAGCGGCGTCATGAGGCGGCTGCGCGTGGCAAATGGACGGGCGGCACGCTCTGAAAAGGATATGGAGCGACCGCACGCAGTCATGATGCGAAACGACACGCACGAAGACCGCGCGGACGCGCGATTGCCGAAACGGCCACGAACGATACTAGAGCAGTGCGGGCCTGACGCAGAAATAGGCGACGAAAATCACGACGGCAACAGCGAGCACCGCCAAAATCACATGGCGCATATGAGAAAAGGCTTGGGGGTCGCGCAGATTCTCCTCCGCTTGGGCAAGCTCTTCCGCCTGACGACGCAGCGCTTCGCGACGCGGGTCGGAATCCCGCCGAGCGCTTTCCACCGACACGTTCCCTGGATGGGCGGCATCCGCGTCGCTTGCAAAGCCTCCAGCCGCCTGCTCATCAAGGGAAACTGCTGCTACGCGCTCACCGGCGCCCTGCGGACCGGCACCTTGTGAACCCGCACCCTGCGAAAAGGCGCCATCGGCAACAGAAGCAACAGCCGCATGCGCACGCTCCCCTTCCGAACGAGGGGCCGCACCCGCATGGACGACGAATTCGTCCTGGTCGTCCTCGTGAACGGAAATGAAACGGTATGAGCGGTTTTCGGAATCAGACACGGCCACGAAACCTCACCTACGAAGAGGCTCCGATAGTAACCGCGTTCGCGCCAACGCTACCCTTCGAAGAACCGGCGTTATCCGAAATGGCCTGCTTCGCTTCAGCAGACTTCTTCTCTTTGTCCTTCGAGCTCGAAGAGGTGCTTGCCACCGTAAGCGTCGACACGTCAACCGATCCGCCCGCCCAGCACGTCATGATGACATCCATCACGCCATTGCTTTGGATGGTCGAAAGCGCCTGCGTCACGGCAAGCTGCAACGTCTCATTGTCTTTGGAAATTCCGATGCAATAGTTATCCGCGTCCTGCAGCAGGCCCACCATATGGACGCTAATGCCAAGCTTGTTGGCCATGTACGCACCCACGAGCGCGTCTGCCGCGGCATATTGCGCGTTGTCATTGGTGAGGTCGCTGAAGACCGTGCTCAGATCGTCTTCCGCGCAAAGAGCGCTGTCGCCGTAGAGTTTCTGCACCCGGTATGCGGAAAGCGAGGAAGTCTGCGCCGAAACCGTCAGGCTGTCGGACTTCTCGGGAAGAGTCGCCTGCTCATCCAGAGAGAAGAGCACCGCGCACGAGGGGCAATACGAATCGGAGGTCCAGCACTTGTCCTTCGCGTCGGACGATTCGATGCCCATCACCATATCAACCTGGTCGCCCGAAAGCGCCTCGATGCCATCGGAGCCCACATCAACGAACTCGACCTTCACTCCAAGCTCCTGGGCGATGGCCGACGCGATATCGACATTGAAGCCGCTCATCTCGCCATTCGATTCGCCTGCAAACGGGTAACTCGAAGCGTCCACGCCCACCTGCAGCGTCTGACCGTTCTTCAACGCGGAAGAATCAATCGTCTGCTCCTTCATATGGGCAGCGCTATCGTAAGCACCCGTGCAACCGGCAAGCGCCAGCATTGCACAAGCGGCAAGGGCAAGAACCACCGCGGCGATCGGTCGTCTCATCTTATCAGCCTCCATCGCATCAAATATGTGTCTCCCGGCTGACCTGGTCTTTGACCCCACACTCGCGTACTGGGGAGCAGCGCTAACCGCTTACCCTCTCGTCCGGCGGCCCTTTGCCGACATCACGGACGGTACGACTTACTCCTAGGATGCGCCATGCTCACTCGGGGCTTGCGCCCCAGCTTACGTGGATCCTTTTGACCGCATCTGCCTTGGACTTTCAACCACAGACCCGGGAGAAACATAGAGAATTCTAGCGCAGTTTCCCGCGATAGGTGCGAAAGGCACCCAAGCGTTCCCCGAATGCACGAAGTTCCCACTGCCCCATCGGTGGAGCAAACGAACGGCTGGCATGCGAAAAACTGGTCGCTCGGCCGTGGAAGGACGGCTGCCAGACCATGGAAGGGCGAGCCGTGCTCGCGAACAACCAGCAGCTATGTCGCGAAAAGCGATCGCCAGGCCGTGGCAGGGCGGCGGGCGTTAGGCCGTGGCAGGACGATGGGTGCTAGCCCGCGCGAAGTTGCCTTCTTGCTAGGCCGAAGCCTCCTGAAGCATTTCCCGCGCATGCGCCTGCGACGCCGCATCCACCGTTCCGGAGAGCATGCGGGCCACCTCGTCAACACGGTCGTCGCCTTCCACCTCGTGCAAGCACGTTTCGGAGGCGTTGTCCTCGGCTCGTTCCGCAACATAATGCCGATCAGCAAGAACGGCAATCTGCGGAAGATGCGTCACGACTATCACCTGATGCGTCTGTGCCAAATCGCGCAGCAGCGCTCCCACGGCAAGAGCCGCTTTTCCGCCCACACCCGCATCGACCTCGTCGAACACCAGCGTGTCCACTTCGTCCGTCGCACCGAGCGCGACCTTGATAGCCAGCGTCACGCGCGAGAGCTCGCCACCCGACGCGATGCGCGCAAGCTCGCGCGGCAAGGCATCAGGCACAGGCTTGAAAGTGAAAGCGACCTCATCAGGCCCTTCGAGCGTCCAATGCGCCCGATCAAGCCGGCGAATGTCGCAGGCAAGGGAGCTCTGCCCCATCTCGAGCCGCGCGAGAAGCGCGTTCACCTCATCGGCAAAACGGGGAGCATACTGTGCACGAAGCGCCGAGAGCGCATCGGCGGCCTCGGCCAAAGCCGCTTCCGCCTGCTCGGATTCCTGCGCCGCCTGAGCAAGCGCTTCGTCACGGTTGTCAACAAGCGCGATGGCTTTCGCGCAGGATTCCCGCCGGGCGATGACATCTTCCATTTCCGGACCATAGGCGCGCATAAGCGCCTGCAGCGACGCGATGCGCGTCTGCGTCTCTTCCAGCTGCGCCGGGTCGTATGCGTCCAAGTCGGGAATAAGGGAATCAAGCGAGCGCACCACGTCTTCGACCAGGTAATTCGCCTCGCCCAGCGCCTTGATCTCGTTCGCGAGACGCGGCTCGGCCGCCACCGCCCCATTCAAAAGCGCGAGCGCCTGGTTGAGCGCGTCAAGCGCGCCCGCCTCGCCCGAAAGCGCTTCACGCGCCCCGCCGGCCCCACGCGCAATCTCCTCGATATGCTCGAGGCGACGCGCCTCGGCGATCAGTTCCTCATATTCGCCAACCGCGGGAGAAACCGCATCGATGCGCCCGAGAATGAAACGCGCCTCGTCAAGCCGCGCCTCATCCAAGCGTCCCGCTTCCAAAAGTTCCTTGTAATGGGCCTGCGCATCGGCCGCCGCGCGAAACGCGCTCTGATACGCCGCACGAACCGGCGCCAAATCCTCGCCCATCCACGCGTCAAGCATCCGACGTTGCATGGTTGCCTTCAGCAGATGCTGGTTCTCATGCTGGCCGCACAGGTCGATTCCCGAACCCACCGCGTCCGCCAAATCGCGCACCGATGCCATCGAGCCATTCAAACGTACCCGCGAGCGACCGTCGGCGCCAATCGTGCGCGCGGCGATAAGCTCCTCTTCGGGATCATCCCCTTGAAGCGGGTAGAAACGGCCTTCGACCTCAAGCGACGATGCGCCATCGCGCACCATGTCCGCCGATGCGCGGGAACCCACCAAAAGTTTCAAGCCGGAAAGAAAGGCGGACTTGCCCGAACCGCTTTCGCCCGTCAACACGGTAAAACCCCGCGAAGGAGTCATCGACGCCTCGCGGATCAGCGCGACATTGCGCAGGACAAGCTCGTCAATCATGGGCGCCCCCTAACAGGGTTTTTCAGCCAAGACCGGCGTCCAATTCGCAAGACGCTCCTTCGCTTCAAGCGACTGCTCGGCCAATGCGGATAGTTTCACGCTATCAATATAGTCGTCTATCACGTCGTCGAGACCCTTCCAGAAGTCGAGTGTCTCGCAAAAATCCTGCCGCGGGCACACGATGAGCTCATCCTCGAGACAGGCGACGGGTGCCGTGTTTCCCTCACTCGCACGAATGATGTCGCCTGCGCTAATCTCGTCCGCCGGGCGTTTCAGGCTGTAGCCTCCATGGGCACCACGATGCCCCTGCAGCAGGTCGTTTCCCGTCAAAGCGGGCACAAGCTGTTCAAGATACTTCACCGAAATGCCCTGCGATTCGGACACCTCGCGCAGAGTCGTCACCGCTCCCGGCCCCTTTTCAGCCACGCATATCATCAGGCGAAGCGCATAGCGCCCCTTTGTGGAAATCTTCATGGCTCCTCCGCTCGCCCCTCATGAGCTTTCGATTCACTTGCAATATCCTACCATGCTAGAGGGATATAAATATGAACCTTCCGTATACCGGTGGTGTGCCACAGGCTTCCTTCATATACACTACCGCCATGCCAATTTGGGAAAAAATACGCACCTGCGAAATCAGCGGAAAGGCGCTTTGGGGCATCGCGCTGCTGCTGTTTGTCGTCGCAAGCGCCCTGCATATCTACTGGGGTTCATTCCCGAAATCGATTGACGTCATGCCTGATGAGATGCGCTATCTCGATACGGCGCGCAGCCTTTTCGCAGGTGATGGACTCATTCTGCGGGGCGAGGCGTCCACCTTCCAGAAGATTCTCTATCCGCTTGCCATCATGCCGGCGCTGGCACTTACTTCCGATGCGCAAATGCAGATTCGGATCATCGGCATTTTGAATTCCCTCTACGCCTGCTCCACCGTCTTCCCGATGCTTGTTCTTGCGCGCAAGCTCACGAACAAGGCGTTCCCGCTCGTCGCGTCCATGGTCGTGTCGCTGCTGCTGCCCGACCTCATGTACTCGATGACCTTCATGACCGAATCGCTCTTCGTTCCGCTCACGCTGTGGCTTGTCGCCCTGTGCTGGCGCACCTTCGAAAGCACCGGGGTGAAGGAAGCGCGGCTCGCGCTTTTCGCGGGCCTTTTCACCTACGCGGTCTACCTCTGCAAAGAGGTCGCCCTGATGTTCGTCATCGCCTTCGTCGCCTGGTACGTCGTCGCGGCGATTCGCGGACGGCGCGACAGGACGCAGGCGATCATCGCGGCGGGAATGTTCGTCGTCGGCTTCATCGTGCCTTTCGTCGTCATGAAGATGACGCTCTTCTCCGGCATGATGAACTCCTATTCGCAGTTCTCGTTCGACATCCTCGAAAGCGCCTACACGGTCTGCTTCGGGCTGTACGCGCTCGCCACCGACGCCACCTATTTCGTCATCGGCTTCGGGGTCTTCCCCATCCTTTTCCTTCTGTTCATCTATCGTGACATGCCGCAACGCGAACGTGACCTGGCCTTTTTCTGTCTCGTTTCGCTTCTCGTGGGTCTGGCGGTCGTCGTGTTCACGATATCCATGCGCGAAGACGTCGGACATGTGGCGCTGCGTCAGCACCTCCGCTATGTCATTCCGCTTTTCCTGCCGCTACTTCTGCTTTTCGCGAAGCACGCCTTTAGCTTCAACCCGCTGCCCGTGCTCAGGAACGCGCGCCGACGGGCCTTCGTGGCGGGAACGACCGCGGCATTCTGCGTGCTTTGCGTCGCCTTCTTTGGAAGCGCGAATCTTTCCCAGGGCTTCGACAACAGCGAATTCCATTTCATGCGCTACACGCTTGAGCTTTCGGAAGAGCTCGAGCAGGAATACCACGACAGCTGGGCGGACACCATGTCGGCCATTTCCACCGACGATGGCGACCTGCTTGTCATCGACCCGGTGAACTGGCTATGGCGTGCGGGCGTTATCGTGTTTGCGGCGGTGGGCATGCGCTACCTTTTCGACCGGCGTCCCCATACGCGGCGGGTTGCCAGCGGCGCCATCTGCGGCGTTATCGTTTTCTTCATGATCGCGAATTCCGTCTGCGCCTATGGCTACAACATGAAAGCCTACACCGCCGACCAGTCGGACATCGACCAGGTCTGTGCACTCGACACGCAGCTTGCCAGCCTGTCTGACGGCGGCCAGGTCGCGATTGTGCTCGATAGCGGGAACACCAAGAACAACAATCTCATCGACTCTTATATTCGCGATGGCGAAGGAAAGTACGACTATCTCACGCTCAGCGGATTGCAGTCGCGCCTTGAGTCCGACGCGGACGCCGGCACCGAGGCAGCAGCAACTTCCGCCGTCGCAGAACCGATACGCTATCTTCTTGTGAATCGCGACACCCATTTCGAGGTCGTCTCGGGCACTATCGTGGCCATTAGCCAGGCGGCGGACGGCGATGGCCGCTACATCCTCTATGAGGTGACCGGCACCGAGCCGCTCAAGATCAGGACAACAAGCGAGGGGTAAGAGCCCGCGCACGATGTCTGCGGCGGACGCAGCGCGTGATAGTGCGCGAATGACCCGCAATCAACCAGCGTCTCTCGCCCGCACCCCACAAACGACTAGCGCTGAGCGCCCGCACCCCGCAAGCAGCAAGCGTCTCTCGCCCGCACCCAGCACCGCTTACTTGCAGCGCCGTCATTCAGCGCCGAACTGCAAGCCCCCTAGCGCTTGTGCCGCGCGTTGCCGTATTGGGAGCCCTGACGAGCGCCCTTCTTCAGCCGCGCGAGCACCTCT
>CAVFFT010000026.1:0-24831 GCA_963621885.1 bacterium | reverse complement strand
GACCGTCACGGTGTCCGCCGGCCAGGGAACGGTGAGCGACTTCAACGGCACGGTGCTCCACGAGTGGTCGAGCGCCTGGACCTCCGACGGGACGCACCATTGGCACGAGTGCGAGACGCCCGGCTGCTTCATCACGGACGACAGCCAGAAGGACGGATACGAGGAGCATGGCGGCGAGGCCACCTGCGTCGATCCCGCCTTCTGCGAGAAGTGCAGCACCGAGTACGGCGCGACCGACCCCGACAACCATGCCGGCCTCGAGCACTATGAGGCGCTGGCGCCCACCAAATCCGCCCCGGGCTATATCGAGCACTGGCACTGCGTCGACTGCGACCGCTACTTCACCGACGCCGCCTGCCAGAACGAGGTCGACTACGAGGACGACATCCTGATCCCCGCGCTCGGCTCCGGCAAGTCCGGCAAGTCCGGCAAGTCCGACGACGATGACGCCGCGGATGCCGACGCCGCCGCCTCGGCGGTCCCGCGCACCGGCGACGGCGCGCCCGCCGCTCCCGCGCTGCTTGTGGGCGCGGCTGCCATGGCCGGCATCGCGCTGGCGGCGCGCAGGAGGGCCTCCGTGCGCTAAGCGCGCCAACCCTCAACACATGTGAACACAGGGCGGCCACCAAATGGTGGTCGCCTTCTTACATGCTGCGTCTGCGAAGCCTTTCTGGGGTACGACTCGTTGACTTGTCGAATGCGTGACGGGCGGCGGATCGTATGCAAGGTGGGTGCAAGACGCGTGAGTCCAGCAACCATGCGTGTTCGTGTACTCGCCGAGTGAATTCGACGGCCATGCGCGTCCGCCGCGCAAAGCTAGCGTGAATCCAGCGTGCGTATGTGGCCGCGCAAAGCCGGCGCGTCCGCCGCATAAAGCCAGTGCGTACGTGTGTTCGCGAGTCTGGAGCGACATGGGGTTCAGGCAGGGCTTGTGCGGAGCACAAACGCGGGGCAATCCGCGTCCCTCCGCCAGATTCGCACGCGTCCCGCCCCGGTGCGCTTTTCTTATACGCTACACTCACGCAAGGATTACGAGAAAGGGGCGCACATGGCTGAGCGCGAAATTGATTCCAATATCAAAGAGGTTCCGGAAATCCCCGAGATTCTTGCGAGCCTGTTGAGCTATGTAGTTGAAGAGGCACGGGGAAAGTTCGACGAGCAGGGTGGCTTCGACCCGTTCACCGCGATTGCAGTGGCGGACAAGCTCTTCTTCGAGTCGGTCGAGGGCGAGACCGACGAGGAAATGACCGCATTCGCCAAGCATACGGTTGAGCACGTGCGCGGTGCTGACGCCTATGCATTCTGCTATGACGGCTACCTGACGACCGACGACGGTGAGCGCGACGTCATCATCGCTGAGGGCGGTGTTCCGGGTGCCATTCAGGGCGAGACGGTTGGCCTGCTTTACGAGCAGAAGGCCGATGGCACCGTGAGCTACAACGAGCAGCTCATCTATCTGGGCAAGGCGCCGAACTTCATGCTGTTCCTGACGCCTGACACCGACCCGCTGCTTCACCCGCTTGAGGATGAGCTCGAGGAAGAGGCTTCTGCGGAAGCCGCACAGGAAGCGCCTGAGGCGGAAGCTCAGGAAGAGCCGAGCGAGGCGTAAGCAAGTTCTATTGCCAGGAGGCTTCATTGGGCCAATTCCTGGTTGCGTTTGAGATACGTGTGGCTGCCGTTCATTCGCGCATGCCCCACAAATGAGATGCAGGGCAGCGGGGAAGACCCGTTGCCTTGCATTTTTCATATAGCGTCAATCACGCTTCGCCAACCCTCGGCATGGAATCACGCCAACCCTCGGCATGAAAACCCGCCAAGTCTCGGTATGAAATCTCGCCAATCCTCGGTGTTCCCAGCTCAAAGGGGTAGAGTCTCGTTCAAAATGGTGCTCACGGGTGTGGGCGACTACGCGTACCTTCGCCGTGATGGTGTGCTCGTGGTGCCGATTGGATGTCTGCGCGATTAACGGGCTCGAAGAGGGCAGAGGGAAAGTTGCCTGTAACCAGCAGCGGGTGGAGGGCCATTGAGGAACCGCCGCGGCGGTGGCCCAGGCCTGCAACTGCAAGGCTCATGCTCCCAAAGCACCGTCCGCATTCCGCCTGCCGCTCTAACCCATACCCCCGAAACGCTGCGCACTATCTGTCGGCACCTCCACCAACACCCCCGAAACGCCGCCTGCCTTCCGGCGGGAAGCCCCTCCACAATTGTTGCCGGGCATGAAAAATTCGAATGAATGGGCGGCAAATTTCGGTCTGTTCGTGGCGACCAGCGACGATGCAAATGTCAGAAATTCGAGAAGCCGCTTGACTTGAATAAATACAACATATTGTCGTGCCATTGAGGAAATACACAATAGGTATTGTATCTCCTGTGCTATGATAACCACCCGCAAGCGAGGGTGAGAAGCGCGTGAGGCGCAAATGAGGAGAGGGGCGCGTTATGAAGGTCATTAAACGAAACGGTAGTGAAGTAACGTTCGACGTGACGAAGATCGTGAACGCTATTTCGAAGGCGAATCGCGAGGTGAAGGATGACCTTCGTTTGACGCAGGAGCAGATTCTTCTGGCCTCCCAGAACGTCACGGCCCAATGCGAGAGCTGCGGCCATGCGCCCACGGTCGAGGAAATCCAGGACCTGGTCGAGGATCAGATCATGGGCTTCCAGGCTTTCGAAGTCGCCCGCCGCTACATCATCTATCGCTATGTCCAAGGTCTGAAGCGCACCTCCAACACGACCGACGACAAGATCCTTTCCCTCATCGAATGCAACAACGAAGAGGTGAAGCAGGAGAACTCGAACAAGAACCCCGTCGTCAATTCCGTCCAGCGCGACTACATGGCGGGCGAGGTGTCGAAGGACCTCACGATGCGCATGCTTCTTCCGCAGGACGTGGTGGAAGCGCACGAAGACGGCCGCATCCATTTCCACGACGCCGACTACTTCGTGCAGCATATGCACAACTGCGACCTCGTGAACCTCGAGGACATGCTGCAGAACGGCACGGTCATTTCCGGCACGCTCATCGAGAAGCCGCACAGCTTCTCGACGGCATGCAACATTGCGACGCAGATCATAGCGCAGGTGGCGAGCTGCCAGTACGGCGGTCAGTCCATCAGCCTCACGCATCTCGCGCCCTTCGTCGATGTTTCCCGCCGCAAGATTCGCCGTCAGGTGATTGACGAGCTGAACGATTTCGGCGTCGAGCCCGGCCGCGAGCAGCTCGCGAAGATTGTCGAAGCGCGTGTGCGTGACGAGATTCGCCGCGGCGTTCAGACCATCCAGTATCAGGTTGTCACTCTCATGACGACCAACGGCCAGGCGCCGTTCGTGACGGTGTTCATGTACTTGAACGAGGCGAAGAACCAGCAGGAAAAAGACGACCTCGCGATGATTATCGAGGAGACCCTGCGTCAGCGCTACGAGGGCGTGAAGAACGAGGCGGGCGTGTGGATCACACCCGCATTCCCCAAGCTCATCTATGTGCTCGAGCCCGATAATCTGGAAGAGGGCACGCCGTACTACTACCTCACGAAGATGGCCGCGAAATGCACCGCTCGCCGCATGGTGCCCGACTACATCTCCGAGAAGAAGATGAAGGAGTTCAAGCTCTCGAAGGGCGAGGTGGAAGGCGAAGGCGACACCTACACGTGCATGGGTTGCCGCTCGTTCCTTACCCCCGATCGTTCGGGCAATGGCTTCAACAATGTGGCGAATGCCGGCAACTACGACCCCAACGCGCCGAAGTACTACGGGCGCTTCAACCAGGGCGTGGTCACCATCAACCTTGTTGATGTGGCGCTTTCGTCCGGTGGCGATATGGATGCGTTCTGGCAGGTATTCGACGAGCGCCTCGAGCTGTGCCACAAGGCGCTGATGTGCCGCCACAACCGCCTGAAGGGCACGCTGTCCGACGCGGCCCCCATCCTGTGGCAGTATGGCGCGCTTGCCCGTCTGAAGAAGGGCGAGACCATCGACAAGCTGCTCTATGGCGGTTATTCCACCATCAGCCTGGGCTATGCGGGCCTGTATGAGTGCACGAAGTACATGACGGGTCGTTCGCATACCGACCCGGTCGCGGAGCCGTTCGCCCTGCAGGTGATGCAGCATATGAACGACAAGTGCTCCCAGTGGAAGGCCGAGCACGATATCGACTTCAGCCTGTATGGCACGCCGCTCGAATCGACCACTTACAAGTTCAGCAAGTGCCTGCAGCGTCGTTTCGGCATCATCCCCGGCATTACCGACAAGGGCTACATCACGAACAGCTATCACGTGCATGTGACGGAAGAGATCGACGCGTTCACGAAGCTCAAGTTCGAGTCGAAGTTCCAGCGTCTGTCCCCGGGTGGTGCCATTAGCTACATCGAAGTGCCTGACATGCAGGACAACATCGAAGCGGTGCTCGCCGTGATGCGCTACATCTACGACAACATCATGTATGCCGAGCTGAACACGAAGAGCGACTACTGCCAGGTGTGCGGCTACGATGGCGAGATCGCCATTGTCGAAGAGGACAAGAAGCTCGTGTGGGAATGCCCGAAGTGCGGCAACCGCGACCAGGCGAAGCTTAATGTGGCGCGCAGGACCTGCGGTTATATTGGAACGCAGTTCTGGAACCAGGGTCGCACCGAAGAGATCCGCGACCGCGTGCTGCATCTGTAAGCGCGCATTTGGATGATTGGTGAGAGCGCAATGCCGATGCATTACGGCGAGATAAAGGAAAACGACATTGCCAATGGTGTCGGCGTCCGTACGACTCTGTTCGTGTCGGGCTGCCGACATCATTGCGAAGGGTGTTTCCAGCCGCAGACCTGGGCTTTTTCATTTGGCGAGGAATTCGACGACGTCGTGGCGGCGCGCGTGATTGAAAGCATGCGTCCGGCTTGGGTGAATGGGCTTACGCTTTTGGGCGGCGAGCCTTTCGAACCGGAAAACCAGCGCGCCCTTCTGCCTTTCGTCCAGCGGGTGAAGGCTGAATACCCGAACAAGAGCATCTGGGCGTATACCGGTTTCACATGGGAAGAGCTCACCGGTGCCGAGGATTCGCGCGGACGTTGCGAGGTGACCGATGCGCTGCTTGATTGCGTCGATGTGCTTGTTGATGGTCCTTATGTTGCCGACTTGCACGACATATCTCTGCGTTTCCGCGGGTCGTCGAATCAGCGCATCATCGATGTGCCCGCTACCAGGGCGGCAGGCGTCATTGTCCGTTGGGGCGAAGATCCCGTTCTCAAGCGTGGCAGCTGGGAGCGCGAAAGCCGCTAGTTTTCCGCTCCGTCCATTCTCGTTGGAATGGGTGGGAATTTGTCATGCGCCTGATTCTGTGGATACGTTTCCCCTTGTACCCCACGCTAAATCAACGCTGCTGAGGCCTATAATGACTGGATTGGTTAAATTCAGAAAGGAAGCTTCATGGCCGTACAGCGCAAGGTTGGCATCATCGGATTGGGGCATGTGGGAGCGCATGTGGCGAATAGCCTGCTTCTGCAGGGTATCGTCGACGAGCTCTATTTTGTGGGCACGAATGACCAGAAGGTCATTTCCGAAGTGCAGGACCTGGAGGATTCCCTGAGCTTCGTCCCGTATAACACGCGCATCGTCAACTGCGGCACGCGCTATGAGGAGCTGGCGTGCTGCGACATCATCGTGAACTGCGCCGGCAATGTTGCCCTGGTGGCTCAGAGCCGCGATGGCGAGCTTTTCAATTCCACGGATTCCGCTCGCATCTTCGCTAATCAGATTGTCGACGCCGGCTTCAAGGGCATTATTGTTAACGTCTCCAACCCGTGCGACGTGGTGTGTACGGAAATCTGGCGCCTCACCGGCTACGACCCCAAGAAGATCATTGGCACGGGGTGCGGCCTGGATTCGGCGCGTCTGCGTTCCGAAATCTCCAAGGCGACCGGCGTGAGCCCGAAGTCGGTGCACATTCACATGATTGGCGAGCACGGCTTCTCGCAGATCGCCGCGTGGAAATCGGCAAACATCGCCGGCGTGAGCCTTGATGCTCTCGCGGCGGAAGACCCCGAGAAGTACGGCTTCGACAAGGCGGAAATTGAAGAGCTTGCGCGTCAGGGCGGCTACGTGACTTTTGCGGGCAAGGGCTGCACCGAGTATGCGGTGGCAAACTGCGTCGCCAGCTTGTGTGCCGCGATTCTGCACAACGAGCATGCGGTGCTTTCCGCATCCGCACTGCTGACCGGCCAGTATGGCGAGGAAGGCATCTTTTCGTCCTTGCCTTGCCTCGTGGGCGCCGATGGCATCGAGCAGATTTTCACCCCGGAGCTTTCTCCGGAAGAAGAGGCGGGCTTCCACGCGAGCTGCGATCATATTCGCGATAACCTTTCCAAGCTCACGTGGCTGTAGAGCATTCACCGCGGTTCCATGAGAGTTGGAACACGAGCAGAAAATGGGGGATTCCATGTCTCATGTTGTCGCAAATCAGATTCGCAAAGGGCGCTTCGCCGTGCTTTCCGCAATCATGTTGGCTTTCGCATGCTTCCTGTGCGTGCCAAGTTTGGCGTTCGCGAATTCGGGCACGCTCAGCTACAAGGATGGCGGGCAAACGGTCACGAAGAGCTATAACGATGTGTCATCGCTGCTCAGCGCTGCGAAATCGTCCGGCAAGGATGTGACTATCAGCCTCTCCGACGATTGGAACACCAAGTCCTACGGGCGCATCGTGATTCCCGAAGGCCGCAACTATACCTTCGAGCTCAATGGCCACATGATCAACCGCGACAAGGCTTTCAGCTTCGGCGACAAATGGTATGGCGAGGGCAAATGTGATGTCATCCATGTGGAAGAGGGCGCGACGCTCACGGTGAATGGCGGTACGGGAGAAGCGGCCGAGACGGTGCATTATGGCACGCTCGACACGAGCGTTGGGGACGGCGGCGACTACTTCTGGAAGTATGACGGCAGCGGCCCGACCGGCATTTATGGCGGCCTAATCACGGGCGGCGCCGGTGACGACCACTACGGCGGAGGCGGCATCAGCACCGAGGACGAGAACGTCAAGGTCTACCTGAATGATGTCACCATTGCCGGCAACCTCGCCGACCAATGGCTCGGCAGTTACGGTCATGGCGCTGGCGTGGCCCTTCATGGCGAGAATTCGACCCTCGAAATGAGCAACGCCCAGATCATTTACAACCACGCCGAGGGCCTGGGTGGCGGCGTCTATGTGCGCAATGAGGGTTGCACTATCAAGCTTACGAATGGCTCCAAGATTTCCAACAACTACAGCGCGCAAGACGGCGGCGGCGTGTACTTCGACGACGATAACGATTCGATTGAACTCGACAAGAAATCCCAGGTCGGAAGTAACTATGCGACGGGTTCCGGCGGCGGCATCTATGGCAACGGCGAGAGCAACAAGGTAAAGGCCAAAGACGGCTCGTCCATTTCGAATAACAAGGCCGTGCAAGACGGTGGCGGCATTTTCACGAATTGCGACAATGCAAGCATCGACCTGAGTGCCACGACAATGAGCAAAAACGCCGCGGGCAGCGGCTATTCGGGCGGTGCCCTATGCTTAAAGGGCGTCACGATTGCGAACCTGACATCCGGCACAAAGCTGAGCGAGAACACCGCGACTACGGGCGCGGGCATTTACACGTCTGGCAAGCTGGAGCTTTCCCTGTCGGCTTCGCAGATTTCGAGCAACACAGCCACAAGCACCGGGGGATCGAAAGTCAGCAACGGCGGCGGCCTCTACCTGTATGCGCCCGTGAACATCGATATGGAGAAGAGCGCCGAGATCTCGAGCAACTCGGCGGGCACCCTTGGTGGCGGCATTTGGTCGCGAGGCATACTCGATATCAGGTCCGACGACAAGACCGGCGTCATTTCCAGCAATACGTGCAGGAACGCGGGTGGCGGCATCTTCCTGGATACGTGCGCTGAGAACGTCTCCCTTGAGGGCATCAAGATCACGAAGAATGAGGCCGCCAACGGCGCGGGCGTTTATGCGTTGGGCGTCAACGGCGGCGGCAATGGATGGGGGACGCTGCGTCTTGCTGATGTGAACATCGTCAACAATGCCGCTTCCAAAGAATCGGGCGGCGTCTATTGCTGGCAGGTGAATCCGGTAATTTGCGGCACCGTAGTGGTTGATAAGAACACCTCGAATGGCGCGACCGGCAATTTCTACCTTTACAATTCGACGATGCTGCTGGGAACGGAAGCGGACAATCCGCCGACCAAGGATTGCAAGATTGGCATCAGCGTTCGCAATTATGACGGTTCCGACCGCCAGCTCACGAAGAGTAAGGATTTCATCTCCCTCATTGGCGAGTCCGATTGGGTTGATTGCCTGTATACCGACGACGACACGCACAGCATCGAGCTGCGCGATGGCGTCCTGTATATGGTCGACAAGGCACGGGGATACACGGTGACGGTCAAAAGGGCCGACGGCGACACCAAGGAGTGGCAGGAAAGCTATCGCAACAAGGTGGTTTTGGGGTCGGGTTCGTACATCGAAACGAGCTATATCTCCAGTGGCAGGGCATATGTGGAATGGCGTCTTGATTCCTGGCTGCTTCAGTATGCGGATGGCATGTTGCAGGTTCTGACCGTTAGCGATGGCGAGGCGAGCTTCGTCATGCCGGACATGGATGTCACGCTTACGCCGGTGTATACGCCATCTCTTTGCGGCGTTGCGCTCAATTTGAATGACGCGCGCACCTGGGACGATTTCGCCGGCGATGCCAACGCCGCCACGGTGGAAGGGGCGACGCTGCTTTCGGCGGATGCCACCAAGTCCTCTGCGGGCAATACCGATGGCATAAGCGTGGGTTCGTGCTCGGTGACAACGAATGACGACGGCACCAAGACCGCGGTCTACACCGTGACGGTCGCGTCTTCGATTGCCGAAAAGTACGGCATGTACCTTTCTAAGGCGGGCGGATATAACGTCGGCAGTTATGTGAGCACCATTCTGCCTACGCTTTGCTCTGCCGAGATTTCAACGAAATTCGGCACCGCAACCGGCAAGGTCAAGGTGACGGCAGGCGACAGCACGACCGCGACGCTGCAGGTCACCGCTACTTTCGCCGAGCCCACAACGTCGCTGGTGAATGTCACGCGCACATCCGCCAACACGGGTAAGTCTCTGGGAACAACGGGGGTTGCCTTCGAGGGCTCTTCCACTACAGTAAGCGCGCCGACTATTGCTGGTTGGGAATTTGCCGGTTGGGACGAGTCTTCGCTTCCCGAGGGGGCGACGGTTTCCGGCGATAACCTGACCATTTCCACGACCAGCGAAAACGTATCCGTTACCGCCACGTATGCGCCCTGCGTCGACACGATTGACCTCAGCATCGACGGGCTTGTGAACGGGGTTTCCTTCCCGACGGCAGCGAAGGCAATCGCCGCCACCGATGCGGAAGGGGAAAGCCTGAACGCTTCGGTCGCTTCGCTCATCTGGACGGATTCCAAGGGGAACGCGGTTGGTGATACGCCTGAGGCGGGTTCCACATACACGGGAACCATCACGCTCGCGCTTGGGCCTTCCGCCGATGACAAGTTGCTGAGCCTCGCGCAGATTGGCGGCGCGACCGTCAATGGCATGCGGGCAAGCACGGTGAAAAGCGACCCGGATAACGGCACTGTGAGCATCAGCTTCAGCATGGTGGCTCAGTCCGATTCTGCTTACGACAGCCTCGTGACCGAGCTTTCCGACGTTTCGCTTGTGTCGCTTGACGGCTTCCGCAATTATCTGCCTTCCGAAGTGGTGTACCGCACGGCGGATGGAAGCAGAATCAGCGCCGCAGTTGAATGGGATACCAAGCTGATTGACGAGCTGACGGTGACCTGGCCGCTCACGGTCAAAGGCACGTTCACCGATATCAATGGCGATTCCCACGAGATCACGCGGACATTCACGCTGCTCGAGAGCCTGGAGGCTCCTACGGCAAGCGAGGACGCGGGCGAATATGACGACGCGATAGAGGTTGAGCTTGTGCCCAGTGCCGAGTGGGCGCAGGCAGGCTCGGTTTCGATGTGCTATTACCTGCTCGATACGAAATCCGGCAAGGTTGCTTCGAGCGTATCCTTGGACGACTACACCGAGTACGACCCGAGTGAGCCCATCGAGATAAGCACCGACACCGAGTTGCTGACCTATGCGCAAGTGGATGATCGCACGACGGAAATCGGCAGCTATTCCTATAGCTTCAGCGATTCGTATTCCGTGAAAGTCACGAGCGGCAAGGCCTACGATAGCGACAACCATGAGCTTTCCGATGGCAAGGCCGCTGTGGGCGAGACCGTTTCGCTGAAGGCTGATGCGGCAAGCGCAGGTATGCAATTTGCTGGCTGGAAAGTGGCATCTGGCGACGTTTCGCTGGCGGATGCCTCGCAGCCTGAAACGAGCTTCGCCATGCCCGCGGGCGATGTCGAACTTGAGGCGACTTACAAGTATTGCCCCATTACCGTGAGCTTTGACTCTGCGGGCGGCTCCAACGTTGAGGACCTGAAGATCGAGGACGGTGGCAGCTTGGGAACGCTGCCTGTGCCTGTTTACGACGGCTATATTTTCGACGGCTGGTATAACGGTTCCACTCGGGCAACGGCGCGTACCACCTTCTTCACCGATGTGACGCTGACGGCCCATTGGCGCACGGCGACGAGCAGCCGCTACCTTGTCACCTTCATGGATGGCTCGAGCGTGTATGACGTGCGGAGTGTGGCAGATGGCAAAACCGTGACGCAGCCCGCCGATCCTGCGCAAGACGGGTATGTCTTCAAGGGCTGGTACACGGATGAGGCTTGCACGGTTGCGTTTGACTTTAAGACTGCCGTTTCCTCGGACCTGGCGCTGTATGCCAAGTGGGAACAGAGTGAACCCACGCCGGCACCGCAGCCCGATAATCCGGATGGGACCGATGATGGCGGCGACTCCGGAGATGACGGTGGAAGTGATGCCGGTGACGGCGGCGATACTGGTGGAAGCGACGCTAGCGACGGCTCAGGCGACGACTCCGGCGACGACGGTTCTGCCGACGGTGCCTCCGATGGTGCCGATCAGGGCGACGGCTCGAAGGGCGATAGCGACGCGAATGGGAACGCTGGCTCTTCTAATGACGTTCCCGAAACGGGAGATGCAGCGTTTGGCGTTGTGATTCCCCTGGTAATTGCTAGTATCGCGGCGCTTATGGCTGGCCTCGCCTTCGCCCGTCGCCGTGCAAACACTTAGCCCCAGCGGCTATGAGATAAGCTGGAGCTGCCGGAGCCGTTTGAGCTATTGGTAGAGAATGCTGGCCCGTGCACCTATTGGCGCGCGGGCCGTTTTGCGCATGGTGCCACGTTATAACGCTGGCGCCGCAGCAATCTTCAAACTAAGGCGAATAATTGACGCGTTACTTCGCCGTTACATCAGGGCATATGAAGTATGATTAATCCGTTTTGAAGCATTTCAGAAACGTGAGGAATCAGAATGCCCAACCGTCTTCTCGCTAGCAAATTCAACTGCTGGATTGCCGCCTTTGTCGCTTTGGCCACGATTGTTGCGGTGTCGCTTGCGGCGCCCGCTTCCGCCCTGGCGGAAGGCGAGCTCGCTCAAATCACCTACACGAAGGACGGCACGGAGGTAACCGAGCAGTTCAGTGGCGATTCCGCTCCGTGGGACGCTTTCAATAAAGCGGCTGAGGTTTCGGGCGATGTCACCATCGATGTCCTTGCCGACTGGGATCAGCTCAAAAAGGCGGCGAATTTCGAGGTTCCCGCCAACAGGAATTTCACGCTCAATCTGCACGGTCACATGATCGACGCGGGTTCCTCGGATGATGCGACGCAGAACACGGTTCTTGTGGTTGACGAGGAAGCCACGCTTGTTGTTAATGGCGGCAGCGACGATGAACGTTCCACTCCGCATTATGGCACCCTCACCAGCACCGAAGCGGGTTCGCTCCTGTGGACTGCCAATGAGACTCAGGAAGAGGACGCTTCGGCGGACATACTGAACGGCGGCCTTATTACCGGAGGCCGTGCCGCTTGCTCCTCTGGCGCTGGTGGTGTCTTGGTCAAGGATGGCGCGAGCCTCACGCTCAACTCTGTGATCCTGGCGGGCAATAAGAGCAATGTCGTCAATCTCTATTACGGCCACGGCGGCGCGGTTTCGCTCTTCGGCGACGAAGCCAAACTCACGGTGAATTCGTCCTCACTCATTTATAACTATGCGGAAGGCTGGGGCGGCGCCATCTATGTCAACGATGACGAGAGCGAAGTCACCATCACAGGTGGGAGCGATGTGAACGGGAACGGCTCCGGCAAATATGGCGGCGCCATTGCGGTTGACGGCAACGAGGATAAGCTCACTGTCAAAGACTCGCGTCTGATGGATAACATGGCGGACAACAATGGCGGTGCGCTCTACTTCAATTGCAAAGAGGGAAATGTTGCCCTCAACAACGCCTACCTATCGAAGAACAGCTCGAAAGACAACGGCGGCGCCATCTACGACAATTACGACGGCACTATCTACGCCATCAGCAATGGCACGCTCTTTGAAGGCAATACGGCCGACAACGGCGGCGCCGTCTATCTGGATGACGATTCCACGTTCACGCTGAACAAGTCCACCATCAAGGACTGCAAGGCCACCAGCGGCAATGGCGGCGGCATCTATTCCAATGGCACCAATGCGAATGTTCGCATCGAGAACGAATCCACTATCACCGGCAACAACGCCCACAACAACGGCGGTGGCATCTACCTTGTTGGCGTGCTTACTCTCGATAATGGGCATGTCGTTACCAATACCGCCGACGATGGCGCTGGCATCTACCTGGAAAGCAACGAGGCCACCATCACGATTGAGCGCTCTTCCACGGTGAATGAGAACATCGCGGCAAGCGAGGGCGGCGGCATTTACCACAACGGCAAATACGGCGTCGTCGAGGTGAACGCCTCTTCCATCTCCCAGAATCAGGCTGGCGAAGACGGCGGCGGCATTTACAACAATTGGCTCGGCACGGTCTTCTCGCTTAGCAACGGCGCATCCATTAACGGGAACAGCGCGGCTGACGAGGGCGGCGCCATCTACTTCTACAACAGTGGCAAGCTCTTCCTCGATAACGCCAAGATGGAGAAGAACACGGCTGTCTGCGGTGGTGCCGTGTACGTCAACAAGAACACGACGAAAATCAGCCTTGCCAATGGCTCGGCCATGAACGAAAACAAGGCCTCAAACCAGGGCGGCGCCATCTACTTCAATGATGCTGCCACGCTTACGCTTGATGCCTCCAGCATTAATGGGAACGAGTCCGGTACCAGCGATAACGCCGCCGGCGGTGGCGCGCTCTATATGGCAAGTGGCAAGACAAGCATCAAGCTCGAGAACGGTTCGACCATGTCGCACAACATCGCGCATGGATCAACGGGCGATGGCGGCGCCATTTATGTTGCCGACACGACCACTTTGAGTCTCGATGGCGCTTCCTCCATCGAGTACAACGAAGCGCGAGCGGGTGGCGCGATTTTCGTATCAGAAGGCAATGCGCTTACCGCGACGATGAATGGGAATAGCGGTATCAACAACAACATTGCGCGTGCGCAGCTTGGACATGGCGGTGCCATTGGCGTGAATAACGCGAATCTCACCCTGACTTCCAAGGACCGGACGGGAACGCTTTCTTACAACACGTGCGAAAACGACCGCGGCAATGATGCCGGCTACGGCGGCGCTATCAGCTTCTATGTTCTCGATAGCGGCAAAACCTTGAAGCTCGAAGGTCTCACAATCACCGGTAACACGACTGCGGGCGATGGTGGTGGCGTGGGCTATCACACGGATTACCTCCACATTGACACTCCCGGCACGATCGTCCTTACCGATTGCACCATCACGGACAACCATGCCGGTGCGACGGCTGGCGGAGTCTATACCGATGCCGCCGCCAAAATGATTCTTGGCGGCAAGGTTACTATCGACGACAACACGGCTTCTTCCGATAATTCCGCCGATAACCTGCGGCTTCCCCTGAACGAGCTCTTCTGCGATGCCGACAGCTTCTCTTCCGAAAGCAGCATCGGCATTTCCCTTCGCGAGGGCTTCGATGAGAGCAAGGAGCTGCCGTGCATTATCACGGATGACGACAGCTACAATTCCGCCTTTGAAGCCAACAGCGACTGCTTCTTCTGTGACGACGACACGTACGAGGTGAGGGTTTACGACGGTGTCTTTAGCGATGCCCTCTGCATTGACAAGCGTCCCGCGCGCGAGCTGACGATCATCGGCTACAACGGCGACACGAAGACCGAATCGTATCTGGGCGGAACCGAGGTCAAGGTCAATTCAGCGGATTACCCCAAGACCGTGACGGTTTCTGGTGTGGAAACGACTGCTCACCTGGACTATTGGGAGGCCTCGGGTATTGATGGCACCGACAAGATCTATCCCGAGGATGGGGTGGCCACATTCACCATGCCCGAGGGTAAGGTGACCTTGCGTGCTCACTACGCGAACACGCTTGCGGGCGTCAAGCTGACCATCTCCGATACTTCGGGATGGGTTGATCTGGGTACCACGACCACGAATACTGTCGGCACTCAGGCCTACCTTACCGATACCGCATCGACTGTGAAAACCGCCACGAGCGGCGAAGCGAGGAAATGCCTTTCGGTGAAATCGGTCGAGCTTGCGGATGGCTCTACGGATGAGGTCAAGAATGTGACCTATACGGTGACCGTGCATAACGACCTCGTGAAGGATTTCGTGAAGGTCTACAGCATCGACAGCGTGAAGGCGAATGGCCTGAGCGTGGTGACGGCATTTGGCACCGTGAGTACGGATTCCTGCGAAGTGTCACAGGATGAGGACGGCAACCTGGTGCTTAAGGGCACCGTTTCGGTGGCGAAAACCGAGGGAGAAAGCTGCACGGTTCAGGTGAACTGCCACGATATCAACGATCCGGATTCCAGCAAAACCATTGCGTCGTGGCGGTGGGTTGCGCGTCAAGGCATTGAAAACTACACCGTGACGGCACCTCAAGTGCCTGGCATGGTTTTTGCCGGTTGGAATACGATTCCCGGACGCGCAACAGCCGATGGCGCGACGCTGACCATTCCGCAGCTGAAAGGTTCCGAGTACACGGCAATCGCCGATTACACGCCAGAGGTGAGCCGCGCCGCGGTGACCATGACTCTCCCCGAGAGCGGTGAGTTGACGCCGGGTGCCGACTTCGAGCGTTTTGTGGACACGTATTTCATCACCGATGGCTCGTCGACCAATGCGATTGATGTCACCTCTGAGGCACTGAACGGCCAGAAGGACTGGCTGGTGTATTGGTATGACGAGGACGGCAACGAGGTCGATTACGATGCCGGTGTCCAAGCGGGCAAGACCTATACCGTCAAGATTGTCACGAAGCTGAACGGCAAGACCAACGCCGGTCATTATTACGCTTTCAGCGATAGCACCACGGCAACCGTGAATGGGAACGATGCGACGTTCTTGATGGATACCGCGGCGCGCACGCAGACCATCAGTTTCACCATCAGCTCTGCGAGTGCCGAACCCGAGCCTGAGCCCGAGCCGACCTCGTACGACATTGCCGTTACGGGCGGCAAGGCCTATGACAAGCAGGGGAACGAAATCACTTCCGCTGTTGAAGGCACGGGCGTGACGCTTGTCGCCGACGAGCCTGCCGAGGGCAAGGTCTTTGCCGGTTGGAAAGTCACCGCGGGCGAGATCACGCTGACGGATGAGACTGCTTCCACCACGACTTTCGTCATGGGATCTGCGGGCGTGAGTGTTGAGGCGACCTATGAGGATGAGCCGGCGCCGGAGCCGGCGGCGGCTCATGACATTGCCGTTACGAGCGGCACCGCCTGCGATGCTGCTGGCAATGTGCTGACGGGCGCCGTTGAGGGAACCGAGGTCACGCTCGTTGCTGACGAACCCGCCGAGGGCAAGGTCTTCGCTGGTTGGAAGCTTACCGCGGGCGGCGTGACGCTGGCCGATGCGAGCGCCTCCACCACGACCTTCACGATGGGCGGCGAGGATGTTGCCGTTGAGGCGACGTACGAGGACGAAGCGCCGACAACGCACAGCATTGCGGTCGAGGCTGGCAAGGCCTATGACAAGGATGGCAATGAGATCGATTCTGCCGTCAAGGATGCCGAAGTCACTCTCGTGGCTGATGAGCATGGTGAGGGCAAGGTGTTTACCGGCTGGGTCGTCACCGCGGGCAATGTTGCCTTGGCGGATGCCAGCGCCACTACGACCACCTTCACGATGGGCGGCGAGGATGTGAGCGTTGAGGCCACGTATGCCGAAAAAGCTGCGACCTTGCATGTCGTGAAATTCAACAGCGATGGTGGCAGTGAGGTAAAGGAACAGCAGGTTGTGGATGGCGAACAGGCCATCAAGCCGGCTGATCCCACCAAAGACGGCTACACCTTCGCCGGTTGGAAGCTTGACGGGGCAGACTACGACTTCGCCGCGGCGGTGACCAGCGACATCGAGCTTATGGCAAGTTGGACCGAGAATGAGCCCGCCCCGGAGCCGTCGCAGGCACATGACATCGTCGTTACGGGTGGCACGGCTTACGACGCATCCGGTAACGTATTGGCCGGCGCCGTTGAGGGAACCGAGGTCACGCTCGTCGCCGACGAGCCTGCCGAGGGCAAGGTCTTCGCCGGTTGGAAGCTTACCGCGGGCGGCGTGACGCTGGCCGATGCGAGCGCCTCCACCACGACCTTCACGATGGGCGGCGAAGAAGTTGCTGTCGAAGCGACCTACAAGGATGAATCCGAGCCCACGCCCACACCTGGTCCTGATGGGGGCGATGACGATGATGACAGTGGCGATGGCGGGGACGACAGCGGAGATAGCGATGCCGATGCCGATGATGACGACACCGACAAGGGTGGCGCCAGCGATGGCGATGCTGATGGCGATGCCGGCAGCGACAATGGCGACGCCGTAAGCGATACGAACGCGGTTCCCCAGACCGGCGATTCGAGCACCACGGCGGTGCCTGCCGCTATTGCAATTGCGCTTGCGGCCTTTGGTGTCGCGCTTGGCGCTTGCCGCTTCTCGCGTCGGAGGAACTCGTAATATCCTGACCGCTCAGTTCGCGGAGGGTGTCGCGGTCGCGGCGGAGCTTTGCCTTCAAAGCGATGGGGTAGGTGAGCAGCGATAGCGCCACCGCAATGACCGCGTACACCAACAGCATGCTCATGTCGTGGAGCACGACATCCGTCATGCCACCACTCATGATTTCGCGGAATGCGTCGATTGAGTAATAGAAGGGCAGCCAGGGTCCGAGCGTTTGTGCGAAGTCGGAACCAAGTACTGCGGGCAGCGTGCCCGAGCAGCACACGATTTGGAAGATAATCAGCAACACGCTCAGCGCCTTACCGGCGGTGTCGAACAGATTAAGCAGCTGCAGGATGCACAGGAAAACGAACGCATCCACAACGAACAGCAGTACAAGCAGATTGAAATTCGTGGTTGGCAAGCCCAGAGCCAGCGCGCCCGCGCAAGCCGCCGTGGCGTTCAACGCGGACAGGATGGCGTAGAGCGGCCAACGACCAAAGATGACGCGGAAGCGGCTGGCGCCCAGATACTTCCGCGAAGGGAAGGCGTCGAACACGAAGAAGATCATCAGCGATCCGAGCCAGAGGCAAAGACTCAGGAACAGGGGCGCGAAGCCGTAGCCAAAGCTGTCCAGGTCGCCATAGGCGTCGTCCGAAACGTCGACGGGGTCGGCGATGTAGCTCGCGGTGTCTTCAACCGAGGCGGTCATGGCATCATCGATCGTTTGCTGACCTTCGGATAGGCTGTCGGAAAGCGTATTGGCGCCATCCTTCGCGCTTTCCAATCCGTCTTCCAGCGACTTCGTTCCGCTTTCGAGCTTGCTTGCTCCGTTGGCGAGCGTTTCAGCACCCTCCTGGGCGGATTCCGCGCCGGCGGCAAGCTGGCTTACCGCATCGGTGTAGGTGGAAATGCCCTCGTCAAGCCCGGAATAGCTGTTGGAAAGCGTTTCGCCTCCTTCCTCAAGGGAAGAGAAACCGTCGGCTGCCGTGCCGAGTGCTTGATAGGCGCCTGCGGCGGAACTCGCCTGGGCGAGCGCGGTGACAGCCGTGGTGACGGCGGAGCTGTCAACGTCACTGGGATTCTGGCCGGTCTTTGCCGCAATCACGATATTGGTCGCGTATTCCTGCAGTGCTTTGGCGTATTGCTCTTTCAAGGCGGTGGTAGCGTCGGTCGGGTCGCCGCCGAAGGGTTCGGCGAGTTCGGATTGCTTGTCACTCAAGGTTTGTGCGTAGGTTTTGCTGCCGTCAGCAAGCTTCTCGATACCCTCTTTGACCTGCGTGGATCCGCTCGTCAAACTCTCGCTGCTTGCATTCAAGGTCGAAAGGCCATCGGCCAGCGTGGTGATGCCGTCTTGCAGGGATGTGGTGCCGTCGGAAAGTGACGAGGCACCGCTGCTCAATTTGTCCGCCGCGTCGCTTGCGGTATCAAGCCCTTCAGCGAGCTCGCCCGCTCCGTCAGCCGCGTCGCCGAAGCCTTCTCCGGCATCTTCCAGGCCTTTCAGATACGCGGTGGCGTATTGCTCGGTGATCTTGTTGTTCACCTTCTCGCGCAATGCCGATTCGATTTTCGAAGACATGGTCGACAGCATATAGTTCTTGCGCACGTTCTTGTAGAAGATGATGTCGGCCTGCTCGGGATTCCTGGTCTCACCGGCGCTTACCTTCTCCGAGAAATCGGAAGGAATGACGACGGCCATGAAGTAGTCGCTATTTTCCAGTCCCGATTCGTACAACTCGGCGTTCTCTTGCACCCATTTCACGCTGTCCGTTTCGAGAATGGAATCAACGAGCTCGTCACCGTAGTTCTTCTCCTCGTTATCAACCGTGCAGCCGGCATCCTCATTGATGATGGCGACTGGCAAATCTTTCATGCGCTCGTAAGGATTCATGAAGGTGCTGAAATACAGCAGGCCAAAGCAGCACACAACAACGGGAACACCAATAAGCGCGAAGTAGGTGAGAGGTTTCTTGAAGGCGGTCTTGAACGCGTCTTTCACTATTTCGAACATATGATTCTCTCGCTCTGAACAGGGAAATGATACACTTGTATAAAAGAGAGCATACGGGTGTATGACTACGAGACAATAGACACTTTTCGATAAGCGTATGAAAACGGAGTTGCGCTCAAAAGAGCAACATTTTGTGTGGGAAAACGCTTGAGCGAGCGTGGTGGTTTGCACGGGCATTCCGCTTTACGCATGCATGCAAAGCGGAGCGCGTATGCAGGGGACGAGGCTATTGGAAGGCGGCAAGATGGCGCGCGAAAAGAAGGCTGACCAGGCGGAGAATCGCAAGCTCGCGAAGTCCGAGCGCACGAAGCAGGCGCTTGCCGAGGCGCTTGAACAGCTCATGCGCGAAATGTCCCTTGCAAAAGTGACGGTGCGTGCCGTGACCACCCGCGCCGGCGTCGATCGTCAGACTTTCTACTACCACTTCGACACCATGAACGACCTGTTGGAGTACCTGTGCCGCAAGCGTCTTCCGATGCTGACGGAAAACACGCTCGTGTCGGCGCTGGAAACCGAAGACGTTCACGACCTGTTTGTGTATGTCGCAAACCAGGTGTATGCCGTTCGCGAAACGCTCGTGCCCTTGCTCAACAATTCGGGCCGCCGCCTTCTGCGGGGCATCTTCTACGACACGCTGCATGCGGCACTGCTTTCGCATATGCGCGCCCGGGTGGATGCGGCAGGCGTGTTCGTCGCATCGAGCGAAATAGAATCGGCGGCGCTGTACTGCCAGTATGCGAGCGTTCTTATCGTGATGGATTGGCTGTGCGGCTACGACGGCGCCGATCCTGCCGCAAAGCCCGAAGAGATAGCCGACATGCTGAGCCTGCAGTTGGATTTGCATACGAAAGGCCTACTCGCGAACGCTGCGGGCAAGTAGAGTTGGCTTCGGTCCCCGCAGGTAGATAAGGCTTATGCTGCCGGAATGTATTTGGCGGAGTCGTTCGCTCGTTGCGTGTCGCGGGGCGCGCAGTTCGGTCGCCGCAGCCGGGTGGGGCGCGCGTCTCGCTCGGCAGCTTGCCAGCTGTCAGACCGATGCGACTTGACCGTCTATTTGCTTTGCGCTGCCGGAATGCGCACGGTGAAGCAGGCGCCGCCTTCGGGAAGATTGGCCGCATCAACCGAGCCGCCATACGATTCCACGATGCCCTTGACGATCGCGAGTCCAAGCCCCGAGCCGCCCTGGTTGCGGGAGCGCGAGAAGTCGGTGCGGTAAAAGCGCTCGAAAAGCATGCGCGGTTCGACGTCGCCGAATCCCGGGCCGTCGTCAATCACCTTAAGAACCGCGTCCCCCGCTTCTTCACTCAGCACGATGCGGATATGCCCGCCTTTGCTGACGAAGCGGTTCGCGTTGTCGATGAGGTTGGAAATGACCTCTTCGAGCTTATCGGGGTTGCATGACACGATGGGCGCGTCGCCTTCAATCAGCACCTCGACTTCGTGGTCACGCAAAATGGGCGAAAGCGACCCGGCCGCCAGTTCGGCCGCCTCGCGCAGGTCGATATCCTCCCGCTGCGCCTCAACGTCATCGTCGCGGGCGCTGATCAGCGTTGTGAGGTCATGCGTGAGTCGCGTGAGCCGTTCGCTTTCGCGAATGATGTTCATGCGGAACTTCTCATGCAGCTCCGGAGGAAGCTCCGGGTCGTTAAGCAGCTCGGCGTCGCCGTGGATGGCGGTGAGGGGCGTGCGCAGCTCGTGGGCCACGTCGCGAATGAAGTCCATCTGCCGTGCTTCCAGCATTTCCAGATGGCGGCGTTGCTTTTCGTCAAGCTCGATGAGGGCATCGGCGTCCTGCGAGATGAGGCGCGCTTCCCGAAAGCCTCTGAGTTTGGAAGAACGCGGCAAGGGGCGTTTGTTTGCGGCGAGCCAGTCGCGCATGCGTTCCTGCGTTTCGTTAAGAGGTTGCGCGAGCACATGCCCCAGGTAGAAGGCGATGCCGAGATTGATCAGGCAAAGGGGCACAAGAATCTGGAAAATGCGCGGGTGTGCGCCTTCGGCGATAACAACATAGCCGCAGAAAAGTAGGAGCATCCCCAGCACGAGGAGTGTCGCGATGATGGCGAATTGGGTTTGGAAACGCTGCACTGTGCGCCTACGATCTGAAGCGGTATCCGTAGCCGCGCACCGTCTCGACGAGCTGCGGGTCGTTTCCCGATTCCGCGAGCTTGTCACGCAGTCGCTTGATGTGCGTGTCGACCGTCTTGCTTTCGGTCAGGTATTCCCAGCCCCAGGCTTCACGTAGGAGCTCTTCGCGGCTCAGCACCTTGCCGGCGTTCTTCACGAGACAAGCGAGCAGCTCGAACTCGCGTGGGGTCAGTTGAATGGGCCCTTGCGGCCCCTTCGCGATATGCGCGTCCTCATCGATCGTGATTCCCGCGGCGGAAATGGCGTTCGTGTCAGGCGCCGGCTCGTGCGATGTGCGACGGAGAAGCGCATGGATGCGGGCAACCAGTTCGCGCAGGCCGAAGGGCTTCGCGAGGTAATCGTCGCCACCGATCTCGAGGCCAATCACCTTGTCGAGTTCCTTGTCGCGTGCGGAAAGGAAAAGGATGGGCGCCTGTGAGTGCTCGCGAATATGGCGGCAAAGCTCATAGCCATCGATGCCCGGAAGCATGATGTCGAGGATATAGAGGTCGTAGTCGTTCGCGTCGGAAAGATCTTGCGCCGTTATTCCGTCCGCAGCCACGTCGACGGCGTATCCGTTGCGCCGGAGGGCATAGCCAACGAAATCGGTGATCGATTCCTCGTCGTCAACCAACAGGATATTTGCCTGCGCTTCACCCATGCTTGTCTTTCGTCGTTATTGCCGTGCAAGGTATGATAGCATTGCGATTCGGCGAAATTATCAGCCGAAAGAAGTGTTACCGAATGGAAGGGTACGACATGCTGCTTGCCATTGATGTCGGCAATACCCAAACAACGCTCGGCCTGTTCGAGGGCGAGAAAATGAAGCATATGTGGCGCATCTCTTCCGATAGCGCCAAGTCTTCCGACGAACTGCGGATCACGCTCCATGGCCTTCTTTCCATGGAGAAGGTGGACCTTGCTGCCATCGACGGTCTTGCCCTTGCCACCGTCGTTCCCGCGCTGAAGCACATGTGGATGAAGGTCGGTCGCACGATGTTCGGTCTCGACGCGCTTGACATTAGCGTGAAGACCGCGGGCGACATGATCGATGTGACGAACTACCGCAAGAGTATTCTTGGCGCCGACCGTGTGGCCGATGCCGTTGCCGCTCGGGCGCTTTATGGCGCGCCGGTGATTGTGGTCGACTTTGGCACGGCGACAAACATCGAGGTCATCGACAAGGACGGATGCTTTGTCGGCGGCGTTATCGCTCCGGGTGTCATGTCGTCGATGGAGGCGCTTTTCAGCAAGACGGCGCTGCTGCCGCAGGTGGAGCTTGTCGACCCGAAGGTTGCCATTGGACGCAACACGACGAAGGCCATGCAGGTGGGCATTGTCTATGGCGAAGTGGAGCGCGTGGAAGGTCTCGTGCGCCGCATCGAGGCCCAGTTGGGCTACAAGGCGAAGGTCGTTGCGACCGGCGGTCTCGCGCCGACAATGGCAAAGCTTACGAACATCATTACCGCAACCAACCCGGAATTGACCTTGCAGGGAATTCGCATGATTTTCGATCGGCAAGGCAAGTAGACTGGCTGTTGAACAGCGAGGTTGAGCCCGACGGGTTTGCCCCATCGGGCTTTTTTTGTTTGCAAGGCGGAAGCGTGCTGCATGAGGACGATGCAGAAGCGCGGTTTGCCGGCTGGCAGGCAAGCAAGCGCGCCGCTTGGGCGCGCCGTTTGAGCGTGGGCCACGTTGTTCGCACTGGAACGGGAGACGGTCGAAAGGGGCTTTAAGTTGTTGAGCGATATTGAGATTGCCCAGGCGGCAAAGGTGGCACCTATTAGTGAGATTGCGGATAAGCTTGGCATTCCCGCGGACTCACTCGAGCTTTACGGAAACCGCAAAGCGAAAGTCGACTACAACCTTCTGTCGGAAAAATCATATACGCCCGGCAAGCTTATCCTTGTGACGGCTATTAACCCCACGCCGGCGGGTGAGGGAAAGACGACCACGACCGTGGGCCTTTCGGACGCGCTTTCGCGTCTGGGCAAGAAGGTCGTTGTCGCTCTGCGTGAGCCTTCGCTCGGCCCCGTCTTTGGCATCAAGGGCGGCGCTGCCGGCGGCGGATACGCGCAGGTGGTCCCGATGGAGGACATCAACCTCCATTTCACCGGCGACTTCCATGCGATCGGCGCGGCGAACAACCTGCTCGCGGCGCTGCTTGACGCGCATATTCACCATGGCAACGAGCTCGGCATCGATTCCCGCACCATTACCTGGAAGCGCGTGGTTGACATGAACGACCGCCAGCTGCGCCACATCGTCGATGGCCTCGGCGGCCGCGTGAATGGCGTGCCGCGCGAAGACGGCTTCGACATCACCGTCGCTTCCGAAGTAATGGCGATCTTCTGCCTCGCCACGAGCATCCGCGACCTCAAGGAGCGCTTGGGCCGCATCGTCGTTGCCTACACCTTCGACGGCAAGCCGGTGACCGCTCACGACCTGCAGGCCGAGGGCGCAATGGCCGCCCTTTTGAAGGACGCGCTCAAGCCGAACCTCGTGCAGACGCTCGAGGGAACGCCCGCTTTCGTGCATGGCGGCCCGTTCGCGAATATCGCCCACGGCTGCAACTCCATCATGGCGACGCGCATGGCGATGGCGCTCGGCGATTACACGGTCACGGAGGCCGGCTTCGGTGCCGACCTGGGCGCGGAGAAATTCCTCGACATCAAGTGCCGCCTCGCGAATCTGAAGCCCGATGCGGTTGTGGTCGTCGCGACAGCGCGCGCTCTCAAGAATCACGGCGGTGTGGCAAAGGACCAGCTCAACGAGGAGAACCTCGACGCGCTTGCCGCGGGTCTGCCGAATCTGCTCCAGCACGTGGAGAACATCACGCAGGTGTACAAGCTCCCCTGCGTTGTCGCTATCAACCGCTTCCCAACCGACACCGAGGCGGAACTTGCGCTCATCGAGCAGAAGTGCCGCGAGCTCGGCGTCAATGTGGCCCTTTCCGAGGTCTGGGCAAAGGGTGGCGAAGGCGGCATCACGCTGGCCGAGGAAGTGCTGCGCCTGTGCGAAGAGCCGAACGATTTCCAGTTCAGCTATGAGGCCGACCTGGGCCTCGCGGAGAAGATCGAGGCGATTGCGCAGCGCATCTACCATGCCGATGGCGTCGTCTTCGAGCCGGCCGCGAAGAAGGAAATCACGAAGCTCGAGTCGCTCGGCTTTGGCGACATGCCGGTGTGCATGGCGAAGACCCAGTACTCCTTCAGCGACGACGCTTCGAAGCTGGGCGCGCCGCGTGGCTTCAACATTACCGTGCGTCAGGTGAAGGTGAGCGCGGGTGCGGGCTTTGTCGTTGCGCTGACCGGCAACATCATGACGATGCCTGGTCTGGGAAAGCATCCGTCGGCACACAAGATCGATGTCGACGACAAGGGCGTTATTTCCGGCCTGTTCTAAGAGCTTCTGAAAGCCTTGCCGGTGTCGGGCAAAAGGGGGATTCGACACCGGCTCGGCGTGAACGATTCGCGCCGACCTGGTGGGGGCGCTGGCGAGAGCGAAACGCCCGGATTGGCGAGAGCAAAACGCCCGGTTTTGTTAGCGCGGGTCGCGCCGGCACGATTCCGAAATGAGGTCGCCGCAACAGGTGAGCTCATGAGGGTCCGACGCCAACATTTCAATATTTCACTTGTTAAATGAGACT
>CAVFFT010000025.1:0-32055 GCA_963621885.1 bacterium | reverse complement strand
CCCAACGCGCTGATGACGCTGGCGGAATACCTGACCGATTACGCGAGCGATTCCACGCGCGAAAAGGGCTTCGCGATGATAGAAGACGAGCTGAAGAAGATTCCGAATGAGGCGGTGCGCGAGAAGTGCGCGGCCAATATTGGAGCCATTCGCGCGGGCAATGGCCGGGATTTCCGTTTCTAGTTGGTTGCGATTCGGGCGGATTTTGGAAGCTTGCGCGAGGCCTGAAGGCATGCCCGTACAATCGAGCTTGTGATCAGGACAAAGGCAGGTTTTGGAAACTGGAGTCGATACAAGAGCGCGTTTCGCGTGCGGTAAATGAGGAGCGAGCTGATGGCTGACAGGGGAAACGGTTCCGCGGGCGCATTCATGGCGGGGATGAACGAGACGCCTTCGGGTGAGCGGGTGCATATTGCCTTTTTCGGCGTGTGCAACGCGGGTAAGTCGAGCGTTGTGAATGCGGTGACGGGCCAGGACCTGTCGGTGGTGTCGGATACGGCGGGCACGACGACCGATGCGGTGCGCAAAGCCATGGAGCTTCTTCCTTTGGGGCCGGTCGTGATTATCGACACGCCGGGCATCGACGACGCGGGCGCTCTGGGCGACAAGCGTGTTGAACGCACGCGCCGGGTGCTGCGCGAATGCGACGTGGCGGTGCTGGTGACGGTTGCCGGTCGTGCGGCTCTTCCTGCTGAAGAGGATTTTCTTGAAGTGTTTCGGGCGCAGGGCGTGCCCTTTGTTGTGGCGGCGAATAAGTGCGATCTGCTGGAGGGTGTGGACGGTGTTGCCAATGCGGGTAACGCGGGTGGTGATGTAGCGGAGGGCGCAGGTCAGGCGGGTGCCGAAGCAAGCGGCGTTGCGGCGGAAGGCGTACACGGTGACGACGCTGCTGTTGCTACTGCTACCGGGAACCCCCAGCTTTCGGGAGGCGTGAGGCTTGCAGTGAGCGCGCTGACGGGCGCGCATGTGAACGAGCTCAAAGAGCTTATCGCGCGAGTGACGCTTGAAGGCGCGTCGGCTGCAGGCAGTGCGCCGGGTGCGTCAAGCGCGGCTGACGCGGCTGCTTTGACCGATGGGGCGACGGACGCGGAGGGGATAGCCCAAAGCGCATCCGGCTGCGCAAACACGTCGAATTCCGCGTCGAACGCTTCACCCGCTGCCGGCGTTCCCGCAAAACCGCTGGTAGCCGACTTGATTGCCGCGGGCGATACGGTGGTGCTGGTCGTTCCTATCGATTCCTCTGCGCCAAAGGGTCGCATCATTCTGCCGCAGCAGATGGTCCTGCGCGATGTCCTTGATGCTCATGCGCAAGCTATGGTGTGCCAACCGCAGGAGCTCGCGGCGGTTCTTTCGCGCATGCCCGATCCGCCTCGGCTTGTCATTACTGATTCGCAGGCCTTTGCGCGGGTGGCCGCCATCGTTCCGGAAGATGTGGCCCTCACGTCGTTTTCCATTCTCATGGCGCGTTACAAGGGCGAGCTCGCGCCGTTTCTCGAAGGAGCGCAGGCACTTTCGAAACTGTGCGATGGCGACGCGGTTTTGGTGGCTGAAGGCTGCACGCATCATCGGCAGTGCGAGGATATCGGCGCGGTGAAGATTCCTACTTGGATACGTGCGTTTAGCGGCGCGGAGCCCCATTTCGAATTCTGCTCGGGCCGCGATTTCCCAAGCGACCTTTCAAAGTATGCGCTGGTCGTGCACTGTGGCGGCTGCATGCTCAATGCCCGCGAGATGCATTCCCGCATTCGCGAGGCGCAACAGGCGGGAGTGCCTATTGTGAACTACGGCATGGCAATTGCGCATATGCATGGCATTTTGGAACGTTCCCTTCGCCCACTTCTTGAAGGTCAGTCGGATTCGTTGTCGCGTGGCTAAGTTTCTATTCGCTTCTTGGGAATTCGGCTTCCGATTCATAAAACCGTGCCAAGCTTTTGCTCTTGCCTTTCCATCGCAACCCATGCCGTGGAGACCTTTGGGATATGGCGCCCGCCTATGAGCCTGGTGCTAGACTCCTGAACCGATGAAATGGCAGTCGAATTGGGAGAGCTGGGGGAGGTGCGCATGAACCCGGATTCTTTTGCGCAGAACCATACGCCCGTGAACTGGGAAGAAACGCTTCTTGAGCCCGGTTGCAAGGCGAGCGAGGCGCCGTTTGAAGACAAGGTGTCCATCGTCGCGCGCGTGGGCCTTATCACTCTGGGCTCAGGCACGGGAAGCTGGCGTGTGCGCGAGGCGATGAACCGCGTTGCCCGCCTGCTGGGCATCAAATGCCACGCCGACATCAGCCTGCTTGGCATCGAGGCCTCGTTTACCCAGGGGCGTGAGACCTGCTCTCGCGTGGTGACGCTGCGCACGGCGGGTGTGAATACGAACCGCATCTGGAAGATCGAGCAGTTTGTGCGCGATGCGGGCAATCTGGGGCGCGACTGGACGGTTGGCGAATTTCATGAGCGCCTTGATGCCATTGAACATGAGAAAGGCGCTTACAGCTCGCTTCAGGTAGGGCTTGCCGCCGCGTTCGCGTGCGGCGCGTTCGTTTTTCTGCTGGGCGGAGGAGCGTCCGAAATGCTTTGCGCCGCGATTGGCGCGGGCTTGGGCAATTTCGTGCGCAGCAAGATGCTCGGTCGCAAGCTTAACCAGATGTTCTCGGTGGGCGTGGGCGTGGCGGTTGCCTGCCTGGGCTTCTTCGCCGCGATAAAGGTGCTCGAGCTGTGCTTCGGGATATCGTTTGAAAACGAGGCGGGCTATATCGGTGCCATGCTGTTCGTGATTCCCGGCTTCCCGCTTATCGAAAGCGGTCTCGACATTGCGAAACTCGACATGCGTAGTGGCCTCGAGCGTTTCGCATACGCGCTCACCATCATCGTGATTGCGACGCTTGTCGGCTGGATAGTGGCGCTGATTGTGGGTCTTGAGCCGGGCGAACTGACGCAACCCGAATTCAGCCCCGAGCTTCTGCTGGTGTTGCGCCTGATCATGACCTTCGTGGGCGTGTTCGGATTCTCCATCATGTTCAACAGTCCCGTTAAGATGGCGGCGCTCGCGGGTTTCGTGGGCGCGGTGGCGAACACCCTGCGTCTGACGCTGCAAGACATGTCGGTGCCGCCTGAGATCGCCGCGCTTCTGGGCGCGACCACCGCGGGCCTGCTGGCCTGGACTTTCATTGCCGCGTCGGACAAGCTGGGAAAGCCGCATTTCCCGCGCGTGTCGCTGACGGTGCCGTCTATCGTCATCATGGTGCCTGGCTTGTACATGTATCAGGCAATGTACTACCTGGCGGCGTTCGACACGGTGTCGGCGCTCGATTGGGCCTTCCGTGCGGGGCTTATCGTCGTGTTCCTGCCGATAGGACTCGCGATTGCCCGTATCCTGACCGACCCGCGCTGGCGCTACGATACATAGGATGAATCGTAGCGGGCGCCGCCCGCTGGTTCTTGTTTCAAGAGAGAATGCGAAACGCCCGGAAAAGCCGCTTGAGGTGGTCTGACCGGGCGTTTTGATATGTGCGCGTTTGGCGAACGGGCTGGGTACTGGAGCTCGCTGCCCGCTGGCTTGGCGAACGGGGCGAATCGTTAGATGCTGCCGCCCGCTGGCTTTAGCGCTTTACTTCACAAGCGTCTTGATGATCTGTCCCACGTACTGGACGTGGACATCGCCGGCGGGGTAGTCACGCTCGACGACTTCCTTGTCCGTGAAGGAATCAAGGGAAAGCTCGGCGGCATAGAGCTTGCGGCAAACGAGCACGAGCTCCGATTCCGCCACATGCACCGTGCCGTTCTCGAAGGCGGGCGTGATGCCGGATGCTGTGAATTTGTCCATGTCACGACCCGATTTCTTCCCCATGATGCTGTGCACATGGTGCAGCTCTTCGGGAAGCACGCTGATGGTGAAGAGGTCTTCGGAATCCATGAACTCCTTCGTATGGCGGCTTGGGCGCACGTAGACGGTGGCGACCGGGTTACACATTCCCTTGAAGTCGACCTGCGGCAGCTTGTCCCAAAGTGCGCCAAGCGTGCCCCAGGCGATGGTCATGCCGTTGAAGCCATCGTTCTCGTTGCCGGCGGCGAGGATTGCCCAGCGGCGGTCGAACAAGTCGTAGGGGTTCTGTTTCAGTTCCCTGAAATCCACTTCATGAAGAGCCATGGCTTTCTCCAATCTTCGTCATGCCGTCATGCGCTATTAGAACACAATGGCGCGCGTTTCGCGAGCGTGGGCACGCTGGTTCGTATTTCGCGAGCGCGGGCACGCGCATGCCACGAGCGTACGCGGGTTGACTTGCAGGTCGCGAGCGCGCACGGACTCGTTCGTGGGATTAAAGCTGAAGGGCCTCTTGGTATTTGATGTAGAAGGTTTTTAGAAGCGATACGAGCTTTTCGGCGTCCTCGGTATCGAATTGGGCGAGTGCCGCGATTTCCGCATCGTTGACTGGCTTTAACAGGCTTTCCGCCCAAGCGTATCCTTTTTCGGTCAAGCAAACCGTTTTCATGCGATGGTCCTGAGCCGAGGGTGAAAGTGCCACGATGCCTTGCCGCTCAAGCGAAGAGACGATGGAATTCACGGTTTGTTTTGGCATGAAGGTTTGCTGGCAGATGTCACGCTGAGTAATCGCGTCTGAATGCAAGAGCTCTTCCAGCACATTGAGCGTGGGGCAGGAAACGCCGACTTTGCGTGCGTATGCCTGGTACGCGGTTCCGTAATTCTGAAACACTTCCCATAATGCACGGTCGAAATCGCGTGCCTCTTCGATTCTCATGCGAGCTCCTAACCGTGTCATGTGCCCATTCCGTCTATATGCATTCTTTCGGAAGTCTATGCCGCCATCAATACTCCCGTCTTGTGAATATAGTCTGAATAACGGACTAATTGCAACCATAGTCTGAAACTCGGACTAATATGGGCAGCGAAGAAAAGGTGAACAGCGAGACGAAGGCCGGGGTCGCGCGAATAACGTGCCGGTCACCTTTTTCGCCTTCGCTCGCATTCATATGGGGTTGCGATTTCGCAATGTCTCTGCGGATGGGAGCAAGCATGTATCAGCCCAAGCATGCGAAAAAGAAGGAGCGGGTTCTTTCATGTCAGAATCCTGCAGACGTTTCGATGGACGTCCGCGATGACGGCGTGGTAATTGAGATGCCTCGGCAGCGGCTTATCGCGCTGTTTTGCGGATTGCTTATCGCGATGCTCGCTTCATCGCTTGATCAGACCATCATATCCACTGCGCTCCCCACCATTGTGGGCGATCTTGGGGGAGCGGATCACATGCAATGGGTCATAACCGCCGAGGTCCTTGCGATGACGGCGGTGATGCCCATCTTTGGCAAGCTGGGTGACATGATGGGCCGCAAGGGCTTGTACCTGTTCGCCTTGGTACTGCTGGCTGCCGGGTCGGTGATTGGCGCGCTTTCCACCAATATGGCCATGATGGCTGTTGGGCGTGCGATACAGGGAGCGGGCGGCGGCGGACTTGTCATTTTGGCGCAGGCGCTCGTGGCGGACGTGATTCCCGCCCGCGAACGCGGCACATACATGGGCATCATGGGTGTGGCATTCATGCTTCCCCTTATTTTGGGGCCGCTTTTGGGTGGCTTTTTCACCGATGTGGTGAGCTGGCATTGGGCTTTCTGGATGAACATTCCGCTTGCCGCCATATCATTCGTGGCGGGCGTCTTATGGATTCCACGCATGGGTCCGCAACAGGCGAATGTGCGCCTGGATATCGCCGGCAATATCACCCTGGTGGGCGCGCTTGTTTCGCTGACAGTGCTCACCACCTTCGCCGGCGCGGAGTTCCCGTGGGCGTCTCGCGAATCGTTGGTGCTTGTGGCGCTGACGCTCGCGTTCAGCCTGACATTCGTGCTTGCGGAGCGCCACGCGGTTGAGCCGGTGGTGCCGCTGGAGCTGTTCCGCAATCGCAACTTCGTACTTACGACACTTGCGGGATTGTTCGCGATGGTGGCATTGATGGGCTCGCTTTCGTATCTGCCGACCTACTTCCAGATTTCGCACGGTCTGAGCGCCACCGCGTCGGGCTTCATGGACCTGCCCGCTGGCATCTCGAGCACCATAGCGGGCATTCTCGTGGGCGTCTATCTTTCGAAGACGGGGCGTTACAAAGCCATGATGGTGGGGAGCTTTGCCTTGGCGACCGCGTCGATGTGGCTGCTTTCCACCATTGGCCCCGATACCTCCCTTTGGCTTATTGGCTCTTATCTGTTTACGCTTGGTTTTGGGGTAGGTCTTTCAATGGAAACGCTGGTGCTTATCGCGCAAAACGAGTTTCCTGCCGTCATGGTGGGCACGGTTACTGCGGCAAACAATTTCTTCCGGGAAGTGGGCACCACTTTGGGCGCTTCGCTGGTGGGCGCCCTTTTCACCATGAATCTGAAAGAGATGGTCTCAACGGCGCTTTCTTCTTTAGGAGGCGCGCAGGAGCTGGGTATCGATGCGTCTTCCATCACGCCGGCGCTGTTGGCCCAGATGCCGCCTGAGGTGTCTCAAGCCATCGGCGCTGCTTACGCTGATGCGCTCGCGCCGGTATTTCTGACGGTGGTGCCCATGATGGTGACTGGCACATTGCTCATGTGCTTTCTGAAGAACACGCCGCTGAGCAAGAAGGTGGAATAGGACGCAAAGGTGTTAGGGCGCATAGGCGTTAGGACGCAAAGGCGTTAGGGCGAATTGTCTCGCGGGCGCGCGTAGGACGGGATGCGCCTGCTTGTATTCGATAGCGCCCGCAAGTGCAAGGTGGCAAGGTGCGAGGGCAGCGCCTGGTGCGCAAGTCGCTTATCGGTATTCAGTAGCGCCCGCAAGTGCAAGGCGGCTACGTGCGAGGGCAGCTCTTGGTGCGCAAGCCACTTGTCAGCATCCAGTAGCGCTCGCAAGCGCAAGGCGGCCGCGACGTCTGTGATATATTGCGGAAAGCTTGCGCTGGCCTGCCGCATTTGAAAACGTCGTACCTGAAGGACGATGCGCTTGAATAGCGGTTCGGCATGCGGCAAACCAAACAAGCTTGATCTAGCGCGCGACAAAGTTGAGCAAATTTGCCGCGGCATGCGGCAATCAAGATGGTGAAGGGAAGGACACGATGAGTGAGATTCGCTCGGTGGCGATAATGGGCGCAGGAGCAGTTGGCTCCTATGTCATCTGGGGCCTTTCCCAGCGGTGCGACATCCGGCTTGGGCTTGTCGCGCAGGGCGACCGGGCGAAACGCCTGCAGGAGCAGGGCTGCACCATTAATGGGATTGCCTATCACCCCGAGGTATGGACGCCGGCCGAGGCGCGCCAGGCTGACCTTCTGATAATCGCGCTGAAATATGGCAATCTGCCGGGGGCGCTTGATGATATCGCGGCTGCTGTGGGACCCAACACCATTGTGATGAGCCTGATGAACGGGGTGGACAGCGAGGAGATTATCGCGACCCGCATTCCGCGCCAGCAGATTCTGTATTCGCTTATCAAGGTGGCATCTCACAAGGAGGCCGACGGTTTCCATTTCGATCCGGAAACCACTATCGGCATCATCTTTGGCGAAGTGGAGACGCCGTTCGAAAGCGAACGCGTGCAGGCGGTGTGCGCCGTTTTTGCCGAAACCGGCTTGCATTACCACGTGACTGAGCACATCCGCGAGGAGATGTGGAGCAAGTTTCGCCTGAACGTATGCAACAACCTTCCGCAGGCGATCATCGGGGCGGGCGTCGGCTGCTATCGTGACAGCGAGCATATGCGCGCGATTCAGGCGGGACTTCGTTCCGAGCTGCACGCCATTGCTGCGGCGAAGGACATCGACATAAGTCTGGCTGCGAAATCGCTTTCGGTGGGTAGTGCCGTGCCCCCGACCGCGCGCTACTCCACGTTGCAGGATCTTGATGCGGGTCGTCATACGGAAGTGGACATGTTCACAGGAGCGCTCATGCGGATGGGTGAGGAGCTGGGTATTGCCACGCCGTATTGCAGCTGCGTGTATCACCTGATCAAAGCACTTGAAGAGAAGAACGACGGCCTTTTCGATTACGACGGGGAAGCGGGCGATCTTACCCGCGCGAGCTAGCCGCCGCATCGTGAAGCCCGTTCGCGATCTCTTACCCGCGCGAGCTAGTCGCCCCTTCGAAGCGATTTCAAATCCTCAAAAGTCCACACGCCCAGAATGATCTTTGGGCTTGCATTGTCGTTGCCCAGAGTGGCATCTGGGCTTATGCCGCTGCTGCCGGATTAACACTGCTTCCAGCCCCACATCGTCGCTGCCCAAAGCGTCCCTGGAGTCACACTGCCGCCTAAAGCGCCTTCTGGTCTTGGCGCTGCCCAGAGGGCGATTGGGGCTTGCGCTACCGCTGCTCCCGTAATCCATTTTCGTCCGCCTATCCCTTAAAGAATTACCCAGTCTGTTCCCAGAAAAATCGACAAGTTAACGCGTTTGACCTGCTCAGTGTTGGTGGGGCGTTGGTGCCGTCTGCTTCAATGGAGAGTGGTTTCTTATGTAAGGCCTTGTGCTTGCCGGATAAAGGGGGCAGGAATGAGAACGAAAAACAACACAAATGCACTCCGTTCTAGGAAATTGGCAATCGCGTTTGCGATGCTTCTCATGCTTGTCGTGGGTTTTTGTGCCTATGCCTACGCGGATGAGGGAAACACGCCGGCTTCCTCTGCGTCCTCAAACGAAGGAGACATTGCGACAAGCAATTTCGATGCTGACGATTCCAAGGAACTCGAAGGGAATGCTCTTCTTGGGAATGCGGATGCGTTAAGCAAGGGAGACCCTGTCTACGTGAATGGAAGCACGGGCGACGATTCCAACCCGGGCACCAAGGCGAAGCCGGTGAAGACTTTCGCCAAGGCAAAAGAGCTCATGGAGAAATACGGCTCCGATATTATTTGGGTTACTGGCATGCTCAGCCTTTCGGATGCGACCGAGACCTGGGACCTTGGCGGCAAGACGATGATGCGCGATAGCGACTACCATGGCGAGCTGGTGCGCATCACGGATGCATCTTCGCTCACCCTCACGAATATCGTTATTGATGGCGGTGTCGAAAACGGCGCATATGGCCAAGTGCTGGCGGATAGTCTTGAAGGCTATGGTGGCTCGCTCGTGAGCGTCTTCGACAGCACGCTGACCATTTCAACAGGCGCAAAGCTTCAGAACAACAAGGTGATCAACGAGGGCCATTGGTATCCGGAAGCCGGTGGCGCCGTCTTTGCAATGAGCGCCACAGTGAATGTGAACGGTGGCACCATCAGCGGAAACGCCGCGGTATATGGTGGCGGCATCGCAGCTATGAACAGTTCGACGGTCAATGTCACTGCTGGCGAGATTTCCGGCAACGAGGCGACCTTCGGAAAATGCAAAAACGTCACGAGGGAATACAGCGGACATGGTGGTGGCATCTGTGTGTATGCCGGCTCCCAAGTCAATATGTCTGGCGGCGTTATTTCCGGAAACAGCGCGTTTGAAAACGGCGGTGGCATTGCAGTCGGCGTGTTCACTGTCTTCAACAATAAGTCCTCGGTGCTCAATATGACCGGTGGCACGATTGACGGCAACAAGGCGGGCGCTGTTGGTGGCGGCATCTACATCCAGGCGGGATATAAGGCCGAAAAGAACAACGGAGTGCCAACCCAATCCATCGCCTATATAAGCGCCGGCGACATAACCAATAACAGCGTGACGGGAGAAGGCTACGGCAGCCATATGTTTGGCGGAGGGGGCATCTACGTTAACGGCGTCAATTCGACCCTTTTCCAGAATGGGGAGCTCTACCTGGAAAATGTCGAGGTTTCCAATAACACGGCAGGAGAACTTGGTGGCGGCTTTGCGGCTTGCCCTACCACGCAGACCGAAGTGAATCTCGCCAATGGCGCGGTCTTCTACGGTAACAAGACGACGAAAGCGAGCAAGGCACGGGAAATCTACGTAATCGCGACGAATCTGCTTGGACAAGCGAGCAAGGGCGACCCGACTTATAAGGTGAGCCCCTCGATGCTCGGTGGCGGCGCTTATAAATGGGCTTCCGACGACGGTACCGAAGTGTCGCTCGACAAGCTTGCTGGCACGTTGAAAGCGGCCAATACGGAGCAGCTGCGCCTGAGCAATAGCCTCGATTCCTCTGATGCCGGCGTTCAGAAGGCGGTTTCTCTTGCCAAGGTTCACATTACCGGCAATTCTGCGCCTCAGTACGGCGGCGGCATTGGTTCTAATGGCAGCGTCTTCATTGGTAAGACGGTTGACACCACCGAGGTCTCGGTTTCCAAGAGCTGGAACGACGCGAATGACAAGGATGAACTGCGTCCCGAATCCGTCATCATCGAGCTTTATCGCGACGGGGAGTACGTGGGCTTCCAGACGGTCAAGCCCAACGATAAGGGCGAATGGAAGACCTCATTTACCGAGCTTCCCAAGATTGATGCCGATGGACACGAGTACGCCTACACCGTGAAAGAGCGTGATGTCGAAGGCTACAAGTGGGATGTCGCCGGCGACGCCGCCACGGGGATAGAAGTCTGCAATACGCGTGTGACCTCCGTCGATGTTACCAAGAAGTGGGTCTACAACGAGAATGGCGACAGCGATCATCCGACATCCGTGACGGTCAATCTGCTTCGCGATGGCGAGAAGTTCGATTCCGCCACGATTGAGGCGGACGAGGATGGCAACTGGAGCTATTCGTTCACCGGATTGGCGAAGTACGACTCCGAAGACGGCCACGAGTATGCCTACACGGTTGAAGAAAGCACTGTCGAGGGCTTTGAATCGAAGGTCGAGGGTAGTGCGGCTGACGGCTTCGTTATCACGAACACCGAGAAGGAAAAACCGCCCATCCCTGATGAACCCGAGAATCCTGATGAGCCCGATGATTCCGACGAGCCCGAGACAGAACCCGATTCGCCAAGCACCAACGACAAGGATAAGACGGGCAAATCGAATGATAGTGATGTGACGCCCAAGACAGGTGACTCCAATTCGGTGTTGCCCGTGGGGTTAGCTGCTGCCGCGGCGCTTGCCTGTGGCGTTTGCGCTCGTCGCCGCTCGAACAGGGGGAGCTTGCAGGAGAACAACTAGAGGGACTTGGATACGTCGGGATGATTTCCGACATATCCAACGGGGCTTTATCGGCCATTCGCTTTAACCATTGCTTGCCAAATCCATTTGATTGATGGAAGGAAGACATTTTGAAACGCAGCATAAACGGGGTACTTACATGTCTAATGGTGGCGGCAGTTTTCTGCCTTATGGCGATTCCGGTTGCTTGGGCCGACGAGGCGCCACTGGTCTTCTCGCTCGGAGACGAACCGACGGCCGTGGATTTGCCCTCATCCGAGGATGCCGGGGAAGATGATTCCTTGCTTTCTTCCGAGCCAGCGGTGGCGAATGAGCCGGCAAACGAGTCCCTTGAACCCGGCGACAACGTCTACGTGAATGGCGAGACGGGCGACGATTCCAATCCGGGTACTGAAGCGCAGCCGGTCAAGACTTTCGCGAAGGCGAAAGAGCTCATGGAGAAGTATGGCTCCGACATCATCTGGGTGAGTGGCGCCCTCGATCTATCCGGTACGACTGAAACCTGGGACCTTGGCGGCAAGACGATGATGCGCGAAGCCGAATATACCGGTGAGCTTGTGCATCTTTCCGATGGCGCGAATCTCACGCTCAAGAATATCGTTCTGGATGGTGGTCTTGGGAATGGGGCGCGAGGGAAGAGCAACGGCGAGGGTTGCGGCGGTTCGCTAGTCGGCGTCTATTCGAAAGGCGTTTTAACCATTGGCGCTGATGCGACGCTGCAAAACAACGCTTACCAAACCTCGAATGGCTGGTACCCGGAAGCTGGTGGCGGTGTCTATGCAAGCAATAGCACGGTCAACCTTGAAGGCGGCACCATCACCGGCAATATGGCGACGTATGGCGCTGGCATCTGCGCTGATAATCACGCTGTCGTGAATATATCGAGTGGTCTGATTACGGGAAACACTGCTGTGAAGGGGACCGATAGCGCACTTGCGAAGAGTTACGGAGGCACCGGTGGCGGCGTCTGTGCTTGGCGCGGCGCGTCCGTTAATTTTTCCGGCGGCACGATTTCGAATAACGCTGCCTATGAACGGGGCGGCGGCATTTCTATTGGCTCATTCTACGATTTCATGACCTATGGCGGCTCAACCCTGACGATGACGGGTGGAACGGTCGATGGCAACACCGCAGGCTCTGCGGGTGGCGGCATCTTTATCCAGTATGGCTATAGCGCACAGGGTTCGGGTGGCGATCCCACCTACTGCGTTGCGAAAATCAGTGCGGGCACCATCACCAACAATCAGATGACGAATGACGGAGACGGCAACTCGTCATTTGGTGGCGGCGCCATCTACATCAATGGCGTTTCAAGCGCCTATAAGGATTGGCATAGCGCCGAACTTTATCTTGGAAATGCTGTGATTACCGGCAATTCGGCATCTGCGGCGGGCGGCGGTTATGCGGGCTGCCCTGCGTCTAAGACGACTGTCAAGCTGACAAATGGAGCGGTCTTCTACGGCAATAGCGCTGACAGCAATTCGGCTAACGAGCTCTATGTGCTGGCTTCTATGGGATATGGAAGCCATAGCGGCAATCCGCAATACGAGGTGTCTGCCTCGATGCTTGGTGGCGGTGCCTACCGCTGGCTCTACGATGACGGTACGGAAGTGCCGTTCAATAAGCTTAAAGGGACATTGAATATGGCCAAGGGCGAAGAGCTGTGCCTGAACAATAATCTGAAGGAAAGTGATTCCGACGTGCAAGCTGCCGTGGCGGAAGCGACCGTGTTCATCACTGGCAACCGGTCGGATACCCGTGGTGGCGCTATCGGCTCCAACGGCACCTTCATCCTTGGCAGCACCGAGTATCCTGTGGAAGTATCCGCGACAAAAGTCTGGGATGACGCGGGCAAAGAGGACCAGCGACCTGAAGAGATCTCTTTCGAGCTCTATCGCGATGGGGTTTATGTCGGTTACCAGACCGTGAAGGCGGATGACGATGGCGTTTGGAAGACCACCTTCAAGAATCTTCCCAAGACGGATGTGAACGGGAACGAGTATGCCTATACGGTTAAAGAGCGTGCCATTGAGGGCTATGACTCGACGGTCGCGGGCGATGCTCAAAACGGATTCACTATCACGAATACTCCCGAGACCGAGAAGACAACTGTTGGCGTGGTTAAGAAATGGGTCGGCGATGACGAGAACGCGCGTCCGGCTTCAATTACGGTCGAACTTTTGAAGAATGGCGAGGTTATTGACACCGCGACCATTGAGCCCGATGAGGATGGCGAATGGAAGCATGAATTCTCAGGCTTGGAGAAATACGAGGACGGCACGCTGATCGAGTACTCGGTGAGGGAGGCCGAGGTTCCCGCAGGCTACACCTCTGAGGTGTCCGGTGATATGGAATCAGGCTTTGTGATCACCAATACGCCTGATGAACCTGAGAATCCCGAAGAGCCTGATGAACCCGATAATCCGGATGAGCCCGACGAGCCCGCTACGCCTGAGCATCCCTACGCCAAGACCGGCGCGCAGGCGCCTGACAACAATCTGGGGCTGATTCTGCTGGTTGCGGCAGGAATCGCTGCTGCGGGCGCGGCGTTTGTTTTCGCATCGCGGCGTTTCGGCGGGGTGTCGGGAGCGATTTCGGGTGCGGCCCATGCGCGGGTTCACGCGCAGAGCGTGAAGGGCAAAAGGGGCGAGTAGCTCTTATCTCGAATGATTTATCTGAAACAAGCGAGTTTAAAACACAACAAACAATCGCTTTCCAATCAGGGGAAACAAGCGAGTTTCAAACGTGAGTGACGCACGTGTTCGTCAAGCGGAGGAGTGACATGCAGACGAAGAGCTTGAGCAGCAGGATTATCGCGACCGCATTGTCGGTATTGCTTGTTATCGGTTTTCTTCCGATAACGCAGTATTCGGCATACGCGGAGCCCACGCAGCAGAGCGAGGCGGCGCAGTTCACTGGCAGCCAGGATGAAGGCGCATCGGACGATAATGCCTCAAGTGGCTCAAACGGGGCGGCTGGTAGTGAGGAGCCCTCGGAGGGCGATTCTTCTTCTGCGGATTCGGACGCGGCGACTGGTGGCGTTTCGGCTGGCGACGATTCGGGCGACCTCGACGGCTCAGCAGGCTCTTCCGATGCGAATGACGCAGAGAGCGGTGCGGAGTCTGGCAGCGTTGAAGGAAATGACGCTTCTCTTGCGTCCGAAGGAGAAGAGGACACTCCCTCTGTTGCCGGGGAAGACGAGGCGCGCGAAGCTGCGACCTTCAACGCGAATTCCTATGTGAAGAGCGTGAAACTGAGCTTGACCAGTGGAACTACCACGAAGACCTATGACATCACCGGAACCGAACCGATTGACACCCGCGCGGATTTCGAAGGCGGCTTGAGCCGGAGCGCCAACTACACCGCAAACATCGTCATCGACACGAAGGCCGCGCTTGAGGCGGATGGCAGCTATCCCTTTGTAGCGGGCGATAAGCTTATCTGCCGCGTTCCCAATCTCATCAAGGTGGGGCAGGGGACCACGAGCGGCCGTTTGCACGACAGCACGGCCGATTGGGATTCCGCGAACAATGGTGTTGGCGATTTCGAAATCATCCAAGACGCCGAAGGAAACAACTTTCTCACCCTCACGTACGACGATGGTTATGTAACGGAAAAGAGCGGCAAGATTCTCGCCGCGACGGTGAAGATTTCTGGCTCTTTCGATACGTCGAAGCAGACTACGGAATCATTTGACGCCGACCTGGTATTTGGCAATTCCACGGCGGTGGTGACCTTTTCTAAGCTCGAGATTGTGCGCAATCTGAGCATAGAGAAAACGAGCGACCTCATAAATAGTGGCCCCTATGTTTCGAGCAGTAGTCCAAGCCGCCCGCGCGACAAGAGCGCAAGCCTTGATAGCGAAGGCTACCTTACCTATTGCGTGACCGTTTCCGCGGGGAGCGACAACACTTACAAGCTGACAAATGTCAAAGTGACCGACCTGTTCGATACCGCAAGCAAGGCGAAAGTCGATCTGGGCACGATGAAGCTTGTGAGCGTTTCGAAAGACGGGAGGGTTACGACATCGCAAGCCGAGGCTCTTCGCGATGCTTCGGGAAATATTAACGGTTGGAATATCGGCGATCTTGAGATTGGCTCTTCCGCCGTTGTGACTTTCAAAGTGAAGCTCAATAAGGATGGTGTTGCTCTGGCGGTGAAAGCGGCCAAGGAGGCTGATAGCACCACCGATGCGATGGCGGCGCGCAGCATCAAGAATACGGCGACCGCAAGTGCGGATGACACGAATCCCGTAAGCGCTGATTGCTCGACATACGTTAGCAATTACCTGTCGACTTCGAAAACGACCTCGACATACGATTGGGCAACGCAGACTCAGAATTTCACGGTGACTATCACGTCCCCCGCTGACAACCGGTACACGATGTATAACGTGCCGATTTACGATTACCTGGAGAGTCCGCTTGATGCCAAGTACTACAAGGAATCGGGTATAAAGTCCATTACCGTCACCCATTCGGATGGCAAGAGTGAAACCCTTACCTGGGACAATTTCAATCAGATTTCGACTTCCGCGTGGTCAGCGACCATTTCCGAGATACGTCCCGGTGACATAGTGACCGTTAATACCTACCTCACCTTTAGCGACGAGTATTGGAAGCGTTCGGCTAACGTTGGCCAGGTTGGCGATTCCAGCCAAAAGTATAACTGCGTGCAGGTTGGCAACGTTGGTTCTCCGGCTTCAAGCTATCCGGATTTGAACCGGTCGAGTTCCGTCTCGTCTTTCAAGGTCGTCAAGAACGTGCTGGTGAAGAATTCGCCGAATATCAATTCCGACGGAACGATCGATTGGGTCATCTCGGGCAATGAGCGGGCGAAAAGCGCCACTCCGACCGATGTGGGCGGACTTGTCTTAACGGACAAACTTGGTCCGAACCAGGAATTCGGTGATAGCGTAGCGACGGTGGTTTTCTATAAGCAGGACGGGTCCGTCGCGGCGCGGGATTCGATTCAGCTGACGGCGGGGTCGACCTCGTTCACCTACACTATTCCCGCTGAATATGGCACTTATGCTTACACGATCAGCTACAAATCGGTCATTACCGACTGGGAGACCTATGTTGGTCCCGCCAAGTCCTATACGAATACGGTAAACGGCTGGACCAGCTCAACGAGTCAGCGTGCGAGAGTCGCGAGCATGGACAAGAGCTTCGTTGAACAGGCTGACGATTGGTCTAAATGGAAGACCTCCATCTATTCGGAACTTGACGCGGGCGATACCTATGTCGACACTTCCCGCAACGGCATAAACACTATGTATTTCACCCAGGAAGACTTGGATGGCATCACGCTGACTATCGATGGCATTGCCGTGGATAAGAGCCTTTATGAAATCGTTTTGTCAGGTAACGGAAGCAACGGCAAGTATTCATCCTATAAGATCACATTCAAGGGAAGCATATCGGTCGAGAAAGACGGCGCCACCGTCAAGCCGAGTGCGTCGACGCCTTTGGTGATTAGCTATCAGGCGCATATGGTCAATCCCACCCCCTTTTCGACGAGAACCTACTACAACGACGCGAAATTGACCGCCGGCAATGTTAGCGACAGTGATTACGACTATTGCAAGCGAAGGGTTAACAACGAGATCGCCAAGAGCGTAATCCAGAATTCGCGTGGGACTATTGTCTGGGAAATCACCGCAAACAGTTATGGCTACTCCGGCCAGCCGGATGGAACCTGCGTTATTACCGACACCTTGCCTGCCGGAGTGAGCTATGTGAATGCGTATGTAAGCTCGCCTACCTATTCCAGATACGGGAATATCGATTCCGTCGATTCCACGGTGAATGAAGACGGTACGACGACGCTGACAATCAAACTTTCGGGACTGAAGCATGACGAAGTCTGCAAGGCGCATCCGAGCGATAACAACTATTACTATCAATTCCGCTTCAGAATCGAGACGAAGGTGACTGACCCCGAGTACTTGTATGGTGGCACTTCGAAGGACTTCACTTATGAGAATACCGCAAGCCTGACCGACCGTTATGGCAACAAGAAGACGGCAAGCCGTACGGCGGAAATGCAGCATATCGCGATGAAGAAGACCATGGAATACAACGAGGTGACGGCGCCATACGCCCAGTTCTCGATTCTTGCGAATCAGGAGAAGCTCGACTTGAACCCCGATGGCGATACGGTCGGTATTGTTGACGTGAGCTCCAAGACTCTTTCAATCGATACGAAATCGATAGCGGTGGTGGATATGGCTACGGGCTCGTCGGTTCCCTTTACGGTCGACACCTCGAAGATGGCTGAGAACAAACTGACCATTTCTGTCCCCGATAACAAGTACGTGAAAATCACCTACCAAGCGCAGGTGATTGGCGTTACGGGTAAGGATGTCGAGGTTGGCAACTCGGCGTATTACGATGCGTATAAATCGACGAGCGAAGAGAACACCATCAAGAAGACTGTTACCATCCTGAGCGCTGCTGGTGAGTCGACAAGCGAGCCGATGGTGTACCTCTCTAAAAAGGACGAGAGCGCGGCGGCCCTTGGCGGCGCGACATATCGCCTTGAATCCTATGACCAGGTCGCCAAGGTGTGGAAGACCCTGCGAACCGGCATCACTTCCATTTCGGATTCTTCCAAGAAGGGTCTGAAGGTAGAGTCGCTTGAGCTCGATACGCTCTATCGCCTCGTGGAGACGCAGGCCCCCGAGGGATACGTGCTCGACGAAACGCCCCATTATTTCGTGCTCGTGCGTGATAGCGAGCCGACGGTTTCATATCCTGACGGCGTTGATTCCGATGACGTGCTGGTCGGAACGCCCGGCAGCATTATCAACGCGTACAACGCGCCGTATACCAAGGTGCGTTTCGTCAAGAACAGCGCTGATGGGGTTCAGCTTTCCGGTGCCGAATTCGCCATCTATAAGGTGACGGATGACGGGGCGGTTGATTCGACTCCCGCTCTCGATGCGAACGGTAACAAGGCGGTGTTCACCACATCCGCTGACGCCATGAACGAGATTTCCCTCGCGCCGGGCACCTACCAGCTTGTGGAGACGAAGGCTCCTGCCGGGTATGAAAAGTCTGGACCGGTGACGTTTGTTGTGGCGGGTAATGCAGACCGCACGGTTACGGTTAATGGCGCGACGGTGCAATCGGGAAAGGATGACCAGGTCAGTGGCGCGATAAGCGTGACGGATGAGACCATAACGACCTCGCTCAAGGTGACTAAGGCATGGGATGACTGTTCCGATTTCGAGAAGCTGCGCCCGGCAACGGCGAAGGTGGCGCTTTACGCCGACTATGACGACGGCAATGGACTTGTGGCGGTGTGCGATGAGAATGGCGCCGCGGTGACTGCCGAACTCAATGAGGATGGTGACTGGACCGCGAGCTTTGATGATCTTTCCGTCATGAAGGAAGGGAAGAAGATCAGCTATACCGTGAAAGAAATCGATTCCGCTTCGGGTGAAGTGGTCGAATCCGGCGCGACGATGAGCAACGGCTACACGGTGAGCGTGTCCGATACCACGGGTGACGTTGCCGGCGGTGTGGATAATGCCTACGCCGTCACCGTGACGAACGCCTACTCGCCGCAGACGACCTCGCTGAATGTGACGAAGACCTGGGATGATGCCGACAATCAGGATGGCAAGCGCCCCAGTAGTGTGACGGTGCAGCTCTTCGCCAATGGCAAGGCTGTTGAGGGATTGAAAGTCGAATTGAACGAGACTAACGGTTGGACCGCGGGCTTCGACAGTCTTGAGGCATGCGATAGCGACGGCAACGTGATCGTTTATACGGTCAAGGAACTTGATGCAGATAACGGCAACGCGCCTGTTGAGTTTGGCGGCGAGACTAAGAGTGGCTACACCGTGGAATTGGTTTCTGCGAGCTATGCTGGCTATCCCGATGGCGCAGTTCCGATTGAAAAGGTTGCCGCAAGCGATTCCGGCAACGATGGAGACGATGCGGATGCGGCCGATGCAAATGCGGATGCGGCTGATGCGACCGATGGCGATACTGACGCCGGCAATGCTGCCTCTGATGGCGATGCGGGTGTGGCACCGAGCGGACCTGAATCCGAAGAGGCCGGCAAGGATGATGCCCAGGCGGGTCGCTCGATTTCCTATGCGATCAAGAATGTTCACGAGGTTGAAAAGACAAGCGTTGAGGTGGCCAAGGAATGGGTCGGCGATGACGAGAGCATGCGCCCGGCCTCAATCATGGTCGAGCTTTTGAAGAACGGCGAAGTTGCTGATACCGCAACCATCGAGCCTGATGAGAATGGAGAATGGAAGCATTCCTTTGCTGATCTCGACAAATATGAGGCTGGGGAGGAGATTGACTATGCAGTGCGGGAAACCGAAGTTCCCGAAGGCTATACCTCCGAAATATCCGGTGACAAGGATTCCGGTTTCGTGATTATCAACACCAAGATTGAAACGCCCGTCACGCCGGATGAGGCCGACGATTCTGGTGAGGGCAGCAATTCCGATGAAGCGGAAGAATCCAGCTCGCCCGATCAGCCCTACGCCAAGACCGGCGCGCAGGCGCCCGCCAACAACCTGGGGCTGATTCTGCTGTTTGCGGCAGCAATTGCCGGTATCGGTGGCGTTTGCGTCGCCTTCGCGATTCGCCGTTCCAGCAGGAAGCCGGCCGCCGCCATCTCTGCAGCTCATGCGAAGGGAAGCGAAAGGGAGTAGGGCGCCCGCCGCAGGGTATAAGATGCGCGCGGGAATAGGACGCATATAGAGAGCGATGCCGCGCCGCAAGAAAGTTGGGCACGGCGCAATGCTTGATGGGAAGCACGAGAAGAGGAGCGAATCCAAGCGAGACAAATCGACATTTACAGCTTGAGCTGGATTGGCATCCGCCTTCAACGAAGCGAGGTTCCGGGAAACCGGGGCCTCGCTTTTTTGGATGAGGAGAACCCTCATTTATGCGAAGTTGTGGCAAATCAGGTGAAAGCTTGCAAATCACGTATTGAAATGTTGGTAGGAAGTTGGTAACCTCCATGAATTCGCGGATAGACCCGCATTTGCCGGTTGCCCAAGGAGACAAGGGGAGGAACAGAGCGGGTTGGCATAGCGAACTCGCCATCGGGAAGCTCGCGTTGAATTGGCAAGCGACTGACAACTGAATACAAAGCATCAAATGCGAATGTTCGTCAAACGGAGGATTAAAATGCAGACGAGGAACATGAGCAGCAGGATCATCGCGACAGCGTTATCGCTGTTGCTGGTGGTTGGATTTCTGCCAATTTCAAAATCGACGGCGTATGCCGAACCCGCTTCGCAGAGCGAGGAAACGCAGTCCACAGGGGCCGACGAAGGCGCTTCCATGGAAGGCGAATCGTCGAGCGGCTCGTCTGAGAGCAATTCTTCCGAAAATAGCGAATCCGCTGAGGGCGATTCTAACAGCACCGAGCCCGCTTCCAACCAGGAAGGCATCGCCCTGGCTTCCGCCAGCGACAGCGTCGAGCCGGGTAAGTATGGCAGCTACACGTATAAGCAGAATTCCACCAAGAACGCTTTTGAAAGCTCCGAGTACGACGCTTATCGCGATCCCGTTGCCACTAAACGGCTGGGTATTGCTGGTAGCTTTCACATCACTGCGTTCAATCAGGTGACTATTAGTAGCCATGTTTATGGCAACATTCTCACCAAAACGCTGAATGGTTCGAATAATTTCGGTCCTACCTCGGAGTATGGCCTTCGCTATGGATATCAGACGCTGAGCTACATCCAGAACTATCCGAATCCTAGCGGCAACCCCGACGGAAAGAATGAAGGCGTGTTCGTTATTGGCAGTAACAACACCGTTACCGCCGTCGACAACAATAATCATTTGGCTATTAATGACACCCAGCTGAATTCTCCCAATATCCTTGTTCAGGACACCGATACTGCCAATTACCCATTTATCGATCTTGATGCGGTAAAGGACTACACCATTGGGGTTTCTGACAAGCTCGCTGCGCAAGGCGATGTTGGCGCAAGCATTACCGTCGATGGCGGAAAAACCTACATTAATTATGAGGGCGATTCGGGTTGCGCTTATGTGACCATGACCGCTACCCAGCTCAACGAAATGAACGAGCTCTACGTTAAGGGCCTGGAGCTAAACGGAAAATGCTCCGTTGTTATTAACGTTGACATGAATGGCGCTAAGGTGCTCAACCTTTCGAAGGTCCATGTGCTTCTGCCCAATGGTCAGCCTGCGGGTACGGGTGAATCGGATAGCACTGTTGGCTACGTGATGTTCAACATTAAGAACTCCACGAGTGATATGACCATCAACCTGAGCGATCGCGTGCTCGCGAGCGTTCTTGCTCCTAACTCCACCATTAATCTTGGCGGCACAGCTGCAGGTACGTACATCGCAACCAACGTCAACGCGTCTGCAGAATCTCACGCTCGCCCGTTCATTGGTGTCTTCGAGCCCGTTACCACTAGCACAAAGGTGACCAAACAGTGGCTCAATGCGTATGGCGGTGCTGAAACCGGGGTCGAACACGATGCCGTGAAGGTCCAGCTCTACCAGAGCGAGAACGGCGGCGACTGGACCAAGTACGGCGATGAGGTTGAGCTCAGCAACGCCAACGGCTGGTCTTACGATTGGGGCTCCAGCCTGCCCAAGAAGGATGCTGACGGCAATACGTACGAGTACAAGGTCGTAGAGGTCTCCAAGATCGCCGACTACAACGCCACCGTTGCCGATTCCGGCGATGGCTGGACCATCACCAACCGCCACGTGGCCGTGGGCAAGCTCTCCGTCTCCAAGGCGTGGAAGGACGCCGCCGGCGACGAAGAGTCCGGCGAGCACGATGCCGTTACCGTGAGGGTGGTGCGCTCCACCAGCGGCACCGACTTCGAGCAGTACGGCGAGAGCATCCGGCTGAGCAAGGACAACAACTGGTCCGCCACCGTCGACCAGCTTCCCTTGAAGGACGCCGACGGCAAGGAATACACCTACAAGGTGGAAGAGGACGTGCCCGACGGCTACGCCGCCTCCTATGACATGACCTCCGCAACCGATGCCGACGGCAACAAGTCCTGGACCTGCACCATCACCAATACGAGCACCGACGAGTACACCGATGCCAGCGTTACCAAACAGTGGCTCAATGCGTATGGCGGTGCTGAAACCGGGGTCGAACACGATGCCGTGAAGGTCCAGCTCTACCAGAGCGAGAACGGCGGCGACTGGACCAAGTACGGCGATGAGGTTGAGCTCAGCAACGCCAACGGCTGGTCTTACGATTGGGGCTCCAGCCTGCCCAAGAAGGATGCTGACGGCAATACGTACGAGTACAAGGTCGTAGAGGTCTCCAAGATCGCCGACTACAACGCCACCGTTGCCGATTCCGGCGATGGCTGGACCATCACCAACCGCCACGTGGCCGTGGGCAAGCTCTCCGTCTCCAAGGCGTGGAAGGACGCCGCCGGCGACGAAGAGTCCGGCGAGCACGATGCCGTTACCGTGAGGGTGGTGCGCTCCACCAGCGGCACCGACTTCGAGCAGTACGGCGAGAGCATCCGGCTGAGCAAGGACAACAACTGGTCCGCCACCGTCGACCAGCTTCCCTTGAAGGACGCCGACGGCAAGGAATACACCTACAAGGTGGAAGAGGACGCGCCCGACGGCTACGCCGCAACCTACGAGATGGACTCCGGCACCGATGCCGACGGCAACAAGTCCTGGACCTGCACCATCACCAACACGAGCACCGCCACCAATGAGTACATCGATCCAAGCGTTACCAAGGAATGGCTGAACGCCGCCGGCGCTGCCGAATCCGCCGATGAGGCCAACGCCCACGGCGCGGTCAAGGCGCAGCTCTACCAGAGCAAGAACGGCGGAGAGGCGACGGCCTACGGCGATCCCGTGACTCTTTCCAAGGACAACAGCTGGTCCGCCAAGTGGGACAAGCTCCTTAAAACCGATATCTACGGCAACACCTACACCTACACGGTGAAGGAGGTCGACGTTCCCGCGGGCTACACCTCTGAAGTGACCGGCGATATGGAATCAGGCTTTGTGATTACCAATACGCCTGATGAACCTGAGGATCCCGATGAGCCGGACAACCCGGACAATCCGGACAATCCGGATGAGCCGGACAACCCGGATCAGCCTTACGCCAAGACCGGCGCGCAGGCTCCTGACAACAACCTTGGACTCATCTTCCTGGTTGCTGCTATCATCGCTGCAGCAGGCGTTGCGTTTGTGGTCTTTGCGACCCGCCGTCCCGGTTTGCGACTGACCGCTTCAAGTGATGCGAGTTGCGGCAAACACGCTCGAAAGGAATAGCCTTTCGCTATAGCGAGTTGTAGGGACCTCGGGAGACCGGGGTCCCTTTCTTTTGGAGGTTTCTTTGCGAAAGTTCATGTTGGTGTTTGGCCTTCTGCTGATAGGCGTGGCAGTGGCGGTTGTGGTGATTGGCCTGCAGAATACCGAAACGATTCCCTATGAGGTGCATGAGGTACCGCAGGACCGCGCCGCCGATGCTAACGGAGAAGAAGTGGACATCGATTGGGATTCGTTGCCTGAAAGCGTTGTTGCATGGGTGAGGGTGCCGGGCACAACGGTCGATTATCCCATCGTGCAGGAGGAGGCGAACAATGTCTCCTTCTATCTCGAACACGACATGAACGGGGATTATTCCGCCTGGGGAACACCCTATATCGATGCGGGATGCGAGAAGGGCGTGGAAAGCCCGCTTGTGATGGTCTATGGCCACCATATGAGCGACGGCACGATGTTCGCGCCGCTTGCTCAGTATTCGGATGCTGCATTTGCAGAAGAGCACGAGACCATCTACGTGTACACGCGCACGAACACCTATAAGTTGCGGGTCTTCGCGGTAGACGTGCTTGATGCGAGTGTCGAGGGCGTGCAGACCGGCATTACCGATGCGGATGCGCTTCAAAGCTACCTTGCGAGCAAGCTTTCGGATTGCGAGGTTGTGCTTGAACAGCCGGGTGCTCTCGATCAGGCGTGGGCGTTTATCACCTGCAGCTATGAGACGGGCAATTCCCGTACCGTCGTCTACGCGGCGGATGCGGACGCCCTTTGATGAGGATGCGGGGCAAACTCTCGGCAGCGCTCATTTGTTTAAGCGGTGGACATGGATGCCCTTTAATGAGGGCTTTAAGGTCGTTGTTTGAGGAATGTCGCTGAATGCGGCGGGGCAAGCGGGCTGCAAGAATGAGAACGGCCGCATTCCTTGAGGGGGATGCGGCCGGGTCTTTTTCCGTGCGCGATTGCTTGCGGAATGGGCGCGGGTGGAGTTGTCCACGCGCGAGGCATTTACGAGCCGATTTGCCTGTGCCGCCTGTGAGCGGCTTGCGGTCTTAAGGCGCGTGAGGACTCGCTTGCGCGCTTTAGTTCATCTTCTCGAAGACGAGGTTGCAGACGGTACGGTCGCCGCCGCCAAAGCCCTGGGATTGCGCGGTCGACTGCGCGAAGGTGTGCAGACGGTAGCCCTGCGCGTACTGCTCGTTGCAAACTTCCTCGATTTCGGAGTAGTTTTTGGAACCCTTGCCGATGAACTTCTCGCGCAGCACGATTTGCAGCACGCGATATTGGCCGGTGTTAAAGTTGATCTTGCCCTCGTCGTCGTTGAATGCGTCCATGAAACCCATGAGGTCTTCCTTTCTCTTTACATGCGGAAATGCATCATCGTATATTCCTCTGCTTAGCGCCTGATGCGTTCCGCAATGCTGATTCTTTGAACAGAATTCACATGCCAGGAATGGTTCGCCCCGACTTGGCATGCCGAATCGGGGCGGTTTGCTTGCATATGTGAATGGCGTGCTCGTTGTTGCCCATGCCCTCGTTACCGTCCGTGTGCCTCGCTGGCGCGCTCTATCGGATGAGACGAGGGAGAAAAGAAAGCCCCGCAAGCGCAAACCTTCCAAGGGGAAACACGCAAAGCGGGGCTAGGTAACGGGGAGCCGAAAGGCTCCCCGGCCTCGAGCTGATTTTACAACGAATAGAAGCGGCTGCTTATCGGAGGTCGGCGTCTAGCGGATTCTGGCGTCTAGCAGACCCCGGCGGCTTCCAACCAGACGCGAACCTTGCCTTCGGACTGGGCGGCTTCGTGGCCCTTGATGGCAAGGCCCTTTCCAACGGTCGCTCCCGGGCAGCAGCGGGCGATGTCTTGCTCGGTGCCCGACATGCCGCTTCCTTCATGCGTGCAGATCGGCAGAATCGTGATGCCGGTGAAATCGTGCGCCTCGAGGAAGGTGTAGACCGCCATCGGCATCGTGCCGCACCAGTTGGGATAGATGAGCACGGCCGTGTCGTAGGCGCTCACGTCGCCTGCCTCCACGAGCTCGGGGCGCGCGCCGGCTTCCTTTTCGGCGGCTGCCTGAGCGCAACATTCGCGATAGTCGACGGGGTAGGGGCGTACGGTTTCAATCTGGAACAGGTCGGCGCCTGCCGCTTTTGCGGCGAACTCGGCGAGAATCTGCGCGTTTCCGATCTTGAGCTCTTTGATTGAGCCGGCGACATAGTTCTGTCCTGATCGGCTGTAGTAGGCGACAAGCGTGCTCATGGGTTTCCTTTCGTTGGGCGGCGGCGCGTATGCGCGTTGGCATGTTCATGCGCGATGGCGTGCTGGCGCGTTTGCACGTTAGCGGTGATTGCGGCGCGTTCACGTGTTGGCATGTTCGCGGTGCTGATGCGTATGCGTTGCTTGCGCGTTCGTTAGTTGCGCTTGAATGCTTAGCTTACGCCTCCAGCGCGTTGTAGGCGTCGTCATCCACCGGTTCGCACCACTCATTGCCACAGTTCTCACCAGGGAATGCGAAAGCCAGATGCGCAAACCAGGAATCCTTCTTGGCACCATGCCAGTGCTTGATGTTCGCCGGAATCTCGACGATGTCGCCGGGTTTGAGGCTCTGCGCGGGCTTGCCTTCTTCCTGATACCAGCCTTCGCCCTCAACGCAGATGAGCACCTGACCGCCGCCTGACGTTGCGGTATGGATATGCCAGTTGTTGCGGCAACCAGGTTCGAAGGTGACATTGTGAATGGGCAGGTAATCGTCGGGGCCGGTGAGGTTGTTGAGGTAGCTCTGGCCGATGAAGTACTGCGCAAAGGCGTCATTGGGCTCACCAAGGCCGAAGAAACCGCCGTGGACCTCGGGCGATTCGGGCTCGGCGTAGACCTCCTTCGCCATGTTGAACGCCGCCCATGCGTTGGGCCAGCCGGCGTAGAAGGCGATGTGAGTGAGCAGCTCTGCCATTTCCACCTGCGTAACGCCGTTCTTCTTGGCTTCCATCAGGTGGAACTTGAGTGAGCTGTCGGTGATGCCCTTGCCGATGAGGGCGCTCACGGTCACGATGCTGCGGAGCTTGAGCGGGAGCTTGTCCTCGCGGTTCCAGACTTCGCCGAAAAGGATGTCGTCGTTCAGGTGTGCGAATTCGGGCGCGAAGACGCCGAGCGCGTCGTGTCCTGCGGTTTGCTTAACGGTCATGATGTCTCCTTCGTGTTCTCTTCTGCGCCGGTGCGCAGCTGGTAAATGAGGTAATCAAGACATTCGAGCTTCTTCTGTTCGGCATGAATGCCCTGAAGCAGCTCTCGTCGATGCTCTTTCAGTCGGCGGATGCGCGTGCAATTGCAGAGCGTGTCAAATTCCTCGATGAACTCTCTGCTGCATCCGGCGTCTGCCAGGTTGGTCCGGATCTTCTCATCCATGGCTCTCGCGCGATGCCGCCTTTCTTTTGCCGTTTCCCTTTGCAAGGACAACAATAAGCGGCGCAAGTAGGAATGTGAAATGCTTATACTAACTACTTGGATATGCGAATACCGTATGGTAAGGCGGTGAGAATCATGGAGCTTCGCACCCTTCGATATTTCCTGGCGGTGGCGCGCGAAGAGAATATGACGGAAGCGGCGAACGTTTTGCATGTGACGCAGCCGACGCTTTCACGTCAGATTGCCGATCTTGAGCGCGAATTGGGAGTGACGCTTTTCGATCGCACGAACCGCTCCTGCGTGTTGACGGGTGAAGGCATGCGCTTGCGCCAGCGCGCGGAGGAGATTCTTTCGCTTGTGGAGCAGACCGAATCCGAGCTTGCCGATACCGAAGGCGCACTGACGGGCAACATTCGCATTGGTGCGGGAGAAACCCAGGCCATGCGCCATATTCTCGATGCCTTCGCTCAGATTCATCGTGAGAATCCGGGCGTGAGCATCGAGCTTTACACCGGCAACGCCGATTCTGTGGAAGAGCGCCTCGAGCGCGGTCTGCTTGATTTCGGTTTGCTTATCGAGCCGGTGAACCTTGAGAAGTACGAATGGCTTGAGATGCCGGGTACCGATACCGTCGGCGTGGCGGTGGCGACCCAAGGCGAGTGGGGGAGCAAGCGCGGGCTGACGCCCGCGGACCTCATGCGGATGCCGCTGCTTTTAAGCTCGCGCACAAGCAACAAAAGCGTTGACCTTGCTGGTTGGTCGAAGGGGGCGATCAGCCCCGACACGCTCAACGTGGTTGGTCATTTCGACCTGCTGGGCAACGCATCGTACCTGGTGCGCTCGGGCGCGGCATGCGCGCTTGGCATCGACCATTTACTGCAGCTCGAATCCGAGGACCTCACTTTCGTGCCGCTCGAACCGCCCATGAGCATCAAGAGCTTTCTTGTCTGGAAGAAATATCGCCTGCGCAGCCGCGCGTGCGAGGAGCTGCTGCGGCGTCTCGGTTCGGACTGATTGAAGCTTGCGGCGCCTCGCAGCCAGCGACGGTTGCGGGCGCGAAGGATTACAGTCCGCGACGGTTGCGGCGTAAAGGATTGCGGTCCGCGGTGATTGCGGCGCGAGAGGTGCTACAGAACGCGGCCCGTCATCATCGCGAGGACGAGGATTGCCAAGGTTGCGACAAGGACCACCGCGAAGGTGAGAATGCGGTTCTTCGTGCTCTTCTGGATGGCAAGCGTCATCACAATGATGGAACCGAAGCAGATGATGACCGTGAGCAGATGGAATGGCGGCGTTGCAAGCATCGTCTTCAGGTAACTCAAGCCCATAATCGCCTGGATGGTGTTGCCCAAACCCAGGATGATGCAGCCGAGCGCATTCTGCTTGCCAATATAGAAGGCGATGAAGCCGCCGGGCAGCGTGAACAGCGTGGCCGGACCCCATATCGCGCTGTAGTAATACACCGCCAAATCGGGTGTCAGCGTGCCAAGAAAGACTTCGGTGAGGAAGCAAAGCGGCTGGCTGATGACGAAGAACACGAATATCTTCAGCGCCGATTCCCAACTTTTCTTGCAGTTGGCGGCAATGATGAAAGCGAAGATGACCCAGCATTCGAGAGAGACCGCGATGTCATGGAAAGACGTTTCGGCAAGCGCGGGAACGGAGGCCATGATGCCGGTGTAGATGCCGGCGATGATGCCGAAGACAACGACAAAAGGCCAGCTCATTTTCAAGCCGCCGAACAGTTTTTCAAACACGTGCATTGATGGGCCTTTCTTGACGGGCGGTGAGTCTTTCCTGGGGCGCAATTTTGCTTCCGCCTGAACGAATTCATATCGCGCGATTATACGCAAGCGAAGGAAACGGAGTGCGCACGCAACGCAAATTCTCTTTCTTCAGAGAGATATCAGAGGAATGCCCTCCCCGGGCGTCTCTTGCGCGCTTTTGAAATTGGGCATCTCTCTCATGCGTTTGTGCGATTGGGCGTTTCTGGTATCGCGGTTGAGCGCTTCAGGCAGTCTGCCGCGCCGGTTGCAAGCAGATGGCGTTTGCCCTTGGCGGTCTGCCGCGATAGTTGCAGGCAGCCAGCGCTTACCTCCGGCGGTTTACTTCTGTGTGAAATCCAGCTCCTGGCGGCTGTCGTAGCCCTGCTTCTTGAAGTCGGAGAAGAGCGCGTCCGCTCGTGTGGGCTCGATGCACAGCAGATGCATCGCGTGACCTTCGTCCGCCAGCTTCTGGAGGGCGGGCAGGGGAATCTTCTTGTATTCCGCATGGGCGATGTATTCGGCGGAGAGAGGCTCGATAATCGTCACCTTGCCCATGACCTGCACGCTCTTCAAGTTGCCGAAGCTCGGGTCTTTCTCGAAGACCGCAAGGCTGACATTGTCGTTCTTTTCGAGGCCGATGAACTTTTCGCCGCCCTCGGTGAAGATCCAGAATTTTCCGTCATGGAAGCTGTATTCCAGCGGCGTGCAGCGCACATAGTCGCCGGTTCCTGTCGCGAGCGCGCAGACGGAGCTGCTGCTAAGGTATTCCTCAACGATTTGTTTGAGCTGGTCTGCCGGCATTTCCACGCGGTCTTTTTCTTTCCAGAAATTCGCCGCCGCTTTGTAATCTTCCGCTTTCATGTATTTGCCTTTCATGTTGCGCATGCGCCGTTGGTGTCGAATGCGTCCGCCATTGCTGCCGAATCGCGCACCCGCCATCTCTCGCGATGCGCCCGTGCCGTTGCTCTCGAATGCGCCCGTCGTCGCTTCCGCAATACGCTTGCGCCGACCCGCGAGTTCACGGCAAGGGTCTTTCAGCTAACCGTTCGGGTGAATGGTAGTATCGCATAGGCGATTATCGCGTCTTATGCGTAATCGAGGACGAGCGGCTTGTCGTTGTTGTCTTTTCGCTTGGCCATCGAAGCGAAGTGTATAAGTCCTAGGCAAGAATAGCGCTAGCGATGGAATTGGGCTAGAACACGCTAGCGCTGGAACCTGGCTCCCGGTTAGGATTGGGCTAGAACAGCGGCTTCTTGCCGTTTGACAGCACTTCGGGCTTCTTCGGCATCTTTGCGTACACCACCACATCGTAAATGGCGAACGCAAGCACCCCCAGACCCATCACGTAGTACCACGGGTTATTCTCGATGGCGAAATACGGGCTGATGAGCGACCACATGTTGCCAAACGGGTTGAACGACATGATGCACACGAGCACCAGCGTCACCACCAGCTGCCAGCACGAACCCACGCGCGTGCCGCGCTCGCGCCAGAACAGTCCCGGCGCGCACACGATGATGACCTGCGTGAAGATCCAGAACTTGAACATCGATACGTCGCCGAGTTCGACGCGCAGGAAATTCAGCGACACGAAGAAGATGAGAATCTGCGCGCAGATGACGAAGATGGCATGGCCGGGCGTGCAGTCACGTCCCCACATCTGGAAGCGTTCAACGGTCACGGTCTTGTATAGGCAATAGATTTCGACGCCAACCCAGACGGCTTCGCCCACGCAGCCGAGCATGAAGAACCAGAATCCACCCACTGCGTTGTAGGCGCTCAGGAAGACCCAGATGCCCATGAAGTCGGCGGCGCAATAGAAGGTGTGCATCCAAACCGGGTAGGGACCTGCGCCTTCGCGGTTCACCAGCAGCACGGAGTACACGTACACCATGAAGCCCAGGAAGAAGGTGAACAGGGTCGCGAAAAGCGTTATGCCGAAAGCCGGATTATCGGGGCTTAGGCTGTAGACGAAATCCTGCAGGGTGAGGTCGACTCCTGTGGGGTAGGTAGCGAAGATGCTATTCAAGATATCCATGGCGGTCCTTTCTTAGGCACGGTCTTGTATTACGGACGCGGTTTGTGTTTAGGCGCTATCTTGCGTTCGGGCGATACGCGTTTACGCGCGACGTTGCGCTAACGCGGCTTTGGTGGCGCTGAGCGGACGCTTCGTTCTTTCTTACGCGCTTTTCTTCTGATTGATGATCTGCTGCAAATCGGCGGCCTTGGGAAGCTTGTACATCTGCCAGACGGCGCGGGCGGCGCACAGCACGCAGATGAGGCCGATCATATGGAAGTACCAGCAGTTCAGCGGCGGCACGAACGACGCGAACAGGCCGATGCCCGCCGGCGCGAAGGTGAAGCAGGTGCCCAGAAGCGTCGCCCAGGCGAGGAATTTCGCTCCGCGCTTCACTTCGCCGTACTCGTCGTTGCGGCGATGAACCATCAGCGCGAGCGTCACGTTCGTCGACATCATCAGGAACAGGCAGAACGGGTCGCCAATGACCTCACGTAGCGCGACGAACAGGGCGAATCCTATCAGGTAGCCGATAATGCCACGTGTGAGGGCGTAGCGCACCGTCACTTCGCGGCCGCCGGTGAAGCGCCCGAAGGTCTCTTGGCGCTCATATTTCACAGCACGATAGAAGGTGTAGAGCTCGATGAGCACGAAGACCATGCAGGCGATGCACATGACGTCGTACATCCAGAACTTCACCTGGAAGAACCACATGGGGAAGCAGACGAACGCGAAGGTCATGTCATGGCCGAAATACCAGCAGTGCTGCCAGAAGTAGAACGGGCAGCTGCCGTTTTTGATTTGCATCCAGACGCTGCACAGATACTGTGCGAAGCCGAAGCCATAGGTGATGAGCGCGGCTGTCACGAACAATGTGGGGTCGTTGTTGATGAGCTCTATTCCTTGCTCGATGGTGTACATGCGGTACCTCCTTCAAATTACGGTAATCGCTGTACACGTATAGTATTTCTATTAACCTATACGCGTCAAGGAATAGCGGGAGAGTTCGCTGCTTTGTTCCGTTTAACAGGGTGGTTGCTTGAGTGGCTGGCGCTTTGGCTTGGCGGTGTCGCGGCGCGTTTTGGAACGGCCGTCGCAAGGCAACAGATGCCGCTGCTTGCCCTAAGGTGAGATGCCTTCACCGGAATATAATCGACGAAGAGACTCGGAGATAGCGGGCATCGCGAGGCAAGGAGGCCCCTCATGAACGATTACTTGGTCGATGCAAAAGGCAATAAGGTCGAAGGCTTGCCGCTTTCATATGACAACATCGACGAGCAGGGCAATGTGCTTTATCTCGACGAGGAACGCCTGCGCCGGAAAGAGCAACCCGGGAAGGCGATGTTCAAGAATCATTCGAATGGGCTGGGCATCAAGAATTTCCTGGTCACGCATCTTTCGGCGCGCGACTGGAATTGGAAGCTCGTGCTTGCGCTGTTCAGAAAGCTGCTTGCGTGGTCGGCATTCATGAAGCAGCCTAATTCCATGCGCAGCAAGCTTTACAAGAAGGGCATGTACTTCTCGCCGGCGGAGAA
>CAVFFT010000024.1:0-14698 GCA_963621885.1 bacterium | reverse complement strand
CGCTAGCGCGCCTCCAGAGCCGTACGAGCCTTATCTGTTCGGCGAAATAAAGGAAACGGCTTCGCTCCAAGCGGGGCCGTTTCTCTTTGGGGTACACTTACTCAAACGCATCCGAAAAGAGGGAGCACAATAATGAGTCAAAGCTATAAATACCGTCGCGTTCTGCTGAAGCTTTCGGGCGAGGCCTTGATGGGCGAGACGGGCTATGGCATCGACCCGAAAGTGGTCGATGAACTTGCCGACCAGGTGAAGGAAATTGTTGAAGACGGTATCGAGCTGGCGGTGACCGTTGGCGGAGGAAACATCTTCCGCGGCATGGCGGGTTCCGCCGAAGGTATGGAGCGCTCCCAGGCCGACTACATCGGCATGCTTGCGACCTGCATGAACGCACTGGCGCTTCAGGATGCGTTCGAGCGCAAGGGCATTCCGACGCGCGTGATGAGCGCTATCGAAATGCGTCAGATCTGCGAGCCGTACATCCGCCGCAAGGCTGTGCGTCACCTCGAAAAGGGCCGCATCGTCATCTTCGCGGCAGGCACCGGCAACCCCTATTTCACGACGGACACGACGGCAGCCCTGCGCGCCTGCGAGATTGGCGCCCAGGCTCTGCTGAAGGCAACGAAGGTCGACGGCATCTACGACAAGGACCCGGTTGCCTATCCCGACGCGAAGCGCTTCGAGAGCCTTTCCTATCTGGAAGTGCTCGCGAAGGAGCTGCATGTCATGGATAGTACGGCAACGAGCCTGTGCATGGACAACAACCTGCCGATTCTCGTTTTCGACATGACCGTTCCGGGCAATATCGCGCGGGTACTCAAAGGTGAGAACGTCGGAACGACCGTTCGCTAGCGTATAATTACGGGATATTTTCGCATTGAGGCGAGCCACTCAGGAGGGAATGAAATGATAGACGACATCATGCTTGAGGCCGAAGAAGGCATGGAAAAGGCCATCGAGTCGCTCGAGACCGCGTTTGCATCGGTGCGTACGGGCCGCGCGAATGCGATGATTCTCGACAAGATTCGCGTTGACTACTATGGCGTTCCCACTCCTGTCAATCAGATGGCGGCCATCAAGACGCCGGATGCCCACCTGCTCGTCATCGAACCATGGGACAAGGGCGTTCTCGGCGCTATCGAGCATGCCATCAACCAGAGCAATCTGGGCATCGTGCCGAGCAATGACGGCACCTGCCTGCGTCTTCCTTTCCCCACGCTGACCGAGGAGCGTCGCCGCGAGTTCGTGAAGCAGTGCAAGGGCTACGGCGAAGAGGCCCGCGTGCGCATCCGCAATGTGCGTCGCGACGCGAACAATGATCTCGAAAAGGCCCAGAAGGCAGGCGAGATCACCGAGGACGAGCAGCGCGGAGCCGAAAAGAAGGTTCAGAAGCTGACGGACGATTACGTCGCGAAGGTTGATGAGCTCTTCAAGAAGAAGGAAACCGACATCATGACGATTTAGGCTTTCCGCCTGAATTCGCTCATTCCGCAATACGCGGAGAAGCTGTCGAAGACGATGCTGCACAAGGCTTTGCATGACATATTCCCCGACCCGCCGGTTGGACTCGACCCCCACGCGCTCGACGTCGAGCGCGTGCCGGAGCATGTTGCCGTCATCATGGATGGCAATGGGCGCTGGGCGAAGCAGCGGGCGATGAATCGTCTGCGCGGGCATCGTGCGGGCATCGAGGCGGTGCGCGAGACCATTCGCTGCGCAAGCGATATCGGGGTGCGTTACCTCACGCTCTATTCCTTCTCGACGGAGAATTGGAAGCGTCCGCAAGAAGAGGTCGTCGGTTTGATGAACCTTTTCGCGAAGACGATGACCGCGGAAATCGCCGGGCTTGACGAAAACGATGTCCGGGTGATGACGATTGGCGATATCTCGATTCTGCCTGATGAAACGCGGGTGGCTTTCGAAAACGCCATGAGCAAGACGGCTGACAACACCGGCATGACCCTGGTGGTGGCGCTGAACTACGGCGGCCGCGCGGAGATTTTGCGCGGCGTGCAATCGCTTGTCGATGAGGCGGCAGCGCGTGGCGCGTCCCTTCCCGTGGATGAAAGCCTGTTTGGGCAGACGCTGTACACCAACGGCATTCCCGACCCCGAGCTGGTCATTCGCACGAGCGGCGAATCGCGCATCTCGAATTTCCTCTTGTGGCAAATCGCCTATTCCGAGTTTTATGTGACCGACGTGTTGTGGCCTGATTTCAATCGCTACGACCTGCTGCGCGCCCTGCTCGATTACCAGCATCGCACGCGCCGTTTCGGGGGAGTGTAGCGCATGGGATTCTTTAGCCGCATCCGCAATCAGGAGCCGGTCGACACCGAAACAAGCATGGGCGCACGCGTGAAGGCGAAAGCCTACGAGAAGACGCCCGACCGATTCAAGAACGCGAGCAGCCTGCAGGTGCGCATGCGCACGGGCGCGATCTACATCAGCGCGACCGCCATTTGCGTCTTGGTGAACGATTTCACGACCGTCGCGATGCTCGCACTGACCGCCGCCATTTGCGCGGGGGAATTCTATTTCATCATCCGCCGCGACGCGAAGCTGCCCAATGAGGCGATTGGCATTGTCGCCGCGGTCTGCTATCCCTTTGCGATGTGGTTCTGGGGGCTGAAGGGCTGCGCGGTGGTGACGCTCGCATTGCTGCTCGTGCTGCTCGTCTGGTACACGTATTGGATGCGCGCGCGTATCGCCGACGTGTCCATCACCCTGTTTGGCGCGATGTACACCGGGCTTATGATTTCGGGTTTCATCGTGATTCGCCAGGCCTTGCCGGAACCCTGGGGCGGCGTTTTGGTGCTGCTTCTGTTCTTGTCCGTCTGGGGAAACGACGCCTTCGCCTATCTGATCGGCTCGAAATTCGGCAAGCACAAGCTGGCTCCGCGCACGAGCCCCAAGAAGAGCTGGGAAGGCTTTATCGCCGGTCTGATTTTCAGCATGCTGATGTGGGTGGCCATGAGCTACGTGCCCGGCGTTGTGATGCCTATCTGGATGGCGCTTGTGTTCGGCCTTGTCTGCGGCGGCATGGAAGTGCTCGGCGACCTCGTGGAAAGCCGCATCAAGCGCAACGTGGGCGTGAAGGATTCGGGAACGATCATGCCGGGGCACGGCGGCCTGCTCGACCGCTGCGATTCGACTTTTCTTGCCGCTGTCACTGCGGCGATTCTGTTGACGGTGGGCGGATGCTTGCCGAACATCATTCTGTAGGAGCATCATCAGAGGGAAGCGCTTGGGCGGTGCTTGAAGGCGCGCAGGCGCGTTCAATGACGCTGCTTAATGGCGGGTGCTTTGCGCGCTCGCAAAACCATTCGAAGGGGAGGCCTATCATGGCGCAACGGAGAAACATCGCGGTTCTTGGCTCAACGGGATCCATCGGCACGCAGACGCTCGATGTGGCGCGGCAGCATCCCGAAAGCCTGAATGTGGTGGCGCTCGTTGCGCATCGCAAGACCGAGCTTATCGCCGAGCAGGCGAAGGAGTTCGGGGTTGCCCAGGTGGTCATGGGAGCGGAACTGCCCGCCGCCGAGCTTTCGGCCTTGCAGGCAAAGCTTCCCCATGCGACAGTCGCCTGCGGCACTGATGCCGTCCTGGAGATTTGCCGCGACCCCGAGATTGACCTGGTAGTTAACGCGCTGGTGGGCGCTGCCGGTTTGCGTGCGAGCTACGAGACTTTGCGTGCCGGCAAGGTTCTGGCGCTTGCGAACAAGGAGTCGCTTGTCGTGGGCGGCGATCTGCTGATGCCGCTCTCGACGCATGAGACGCTTCTTCCCATCGATTCCGAGCATGGCGCCATCTACCAGTGCCTGCTAGGTGAAAAACATGAGGAAGTGAAGCGTCTCTGGGTGACGGCTTCGGGCGGTCCTTTCCGCGGCAAGAAGCGCGACGAGCTTGCCCATGTGACGGTGAAGGAAGCGCTTGCGCATCCCACTTGGAAGATGGGCCCGAAGATCACCATCGACTCCTCGACGCTCATGAACAAGGGGCTCGAAGTCATCGAGGCGCATCATCTCTTCGCGATGCCTTACGAGAAGATCGAGGTGGTCGTCCAGCCGCAGAGCGCCATTCATTCAATGGTTGAATATATCGATGGAAGCGTGAAGGCGCATCTTGGCACGACTGACATGCGCATTCCCATCCAGTTCGCCCTGAGCTATCCCGAGCGTTGGGACGCGCCGGTTGAGCCGCTCGATTTCCGCGTGCTTGGCAGCCTCGAGTTTGCCGCGCCCGATACCGACACCTTCCGCTGCCTGGCTTTGGCACGCACTGCGGGCTCGACGGGTGGCACGCTGCCTGCCGCGATGAATGCGGCGAATGAGGTGGCAGTGGCGGCGTTCCTCGAGAGCCGTTGCTCCTTCCTGTCCATCGCCGATACGGTTGAGCACGTGATGGACGCCTGCAATGTCGAGCCGGTTTCCGATCTTGAACAGCTGCATGAGGTCGATGCGTGGGCGCGCGCGAAGGCGGCGGCCTATCTCAAGGGGCTTGCATAAGCAGAGGTGCGTGAATGACGTGAAGGCCTGAAATGGCCCTTCGGTCTTGCTTTCGAAAGCACGCGGCATTGGTCGCTTGAGTCTGGTGCCGCAGTGTGCAAGCATTCGCGCCTGATGGTGGAGGCACGCCGTGCTGCTATTCACCATTGCACCCAAATGAAAAAGGCCCGCAACATCCGGTTGCGGGCCTTAAGAGAAAGGGTTCCTTAAAGCGGCGAAGCGGTTCGCGCGTGGCACCCGCGCACTAGATGGACGCGTTGAAACCGTAGGTGTCGTTGAAATGCTGCACGAGGTACTGGCGGAAACGCAGTGTTGCCCAGGTCATCACGGAGTTCTCCGGCCACTTCAAGTAAAGGTAGCGCTTGCGGTGGATATCGCTGATGGGCAGCTTCACGATGTCGTCCTCGACCGTCTTTTCGAACCAGGTGATGCTCGGCGCGATGGTGATGGCGAAATCGCGCTTGATGTACTGCATGATATGTATGCTTTCCTGGTCTTCAAGAATGACATGCGGATGGTAGCCCGCGTCGAGGAACATGTGATTGACGATGTCGGAGAAGCGGCTTCCCAAAACGAGAACCCAATTCTCGTTGGAAAGCTCGGTCAGCTTGACCGACGGCTTATTCGCCAGGGGGTTCTTCTTCGAGACCGCCACGACGACATTCTCCTCGCCGAGCATGAGGTAGTTGGGTTCGCGGTGGACGATAGGGCTCGCGAAGAAGGTAATGTCCGGCATCATCTTCTCCAGCACCTCGGAAAGCTTCCAACCCACGCGCAGGTGAATGTCGGGGTATTGCTCCTTGAAGCCCAAGATGACATCGGCGTTATGGCCGAGGGGCACCGGCGAGTAGAAGTTCACCGTTTGTGCGCGGTCCGACACGTATTCGGAAATCTCGCGATGCACGGTTTCAGCCGAATCAAGAACCGTCAGGATGCGGGTGAGGGCGATGCGGCCCACGTCATTCAGGACGATATTGCGCCCAACGCGGTCGAAGAGCATGACGCCCAATTCGTCTTCAAGGGAATGGAGACTACGGGAAAGGCTCGGCTGCGAGACATGCAGCTTTTGAGCCGCTTTGGTCAAATTTTCGTATTTCGCTATCGCGACAAAGTATTTGAGCTGTTGTAATTCCATGGCTAAACTATATCCCACGTGAATAGATATGGGCAAGATGTGTAAACATTCAAATAATAAATGCTTGTTATAGTTGAAGCAATCGTTAGGAGGTCGTTGTGTCGGAGCTTCTTCAGGAAAGCGAAGAGCAAAATGAGTTGGAAGCGCATCTGGCCGCAGCGAAGGCGGCGTACGATGCGAACGATTCGGAGACCTTTGCTCCCGAATGCCAAGCGGCGATAGACCTTGACCCGGAGAATCCCGAGACCTGGCGCTACTTGGCGGAGTTCGGCGCGTGGGACGCGAAGTATTTCAAACTCGACATCGATTCCGCGATAGACGCCATCCAGCACGCCTTCCGTCTGACGGACGAATCCAAGCACTTCGAGCTTGCGTCGCAGGTGTACGACGCGCGTAAGCGGCAGATCGCCTACATGCTTGATGAGGCGATGCTCAATCTGACGACCAAAGGCTCGTCGCGCATTCACGAAATCATGCAATGCTGGCTGCGATTCCTAAGCGAGATTCCCTCGCTTTCTCCCGAGATCATCGAAGGGGAAATCAACCTGTGCGAGAACCTGTGCAAGCGCTCGCGCATTGGCATCATGCCAACCGACCGCATGGTTTACACCGCCTATATGGACCACAACGGGAAAGAGACCTACGGAAAGACCTTCCGCCGCGCGCTGGAAGGTCGTTTGCAACACGAGCAAGCGGAACAGGAGGCCGCGCTCGAAGAGGCGCATGCGAACGCAAAGGCGGCGCTTGATGCGGCAACCGAGCATCTGAAGGCCGATTCGCCGGAGCTTTCCCTTTTGCAAGCTGACGCGACCGCTTTACAGGAAGCTATCGATTCTCTGCGCAGCTTCACGCGCCGGGGCCTTTTTGAAAAGCAGATTGAGCAGCTGGAGACGCAGAAGCAGAAGCTGTCCGGATTCCAGCTGATGAAATCGCGGGCGATAGCGGGCCGCATCGCATCGACGAAGCGCGAGATCGCGAAGATCGATAAAGACCTGAAAGGCGAGGTCGGTCCTCTCGAGGAGAAGCTTGCGGAAGTCAGGGAGAAGATTCAGAAACTGCAATGACGGGCAGCGCCTGTTTCAAACGGGTAGCATCTGATTTTCGATTGTCGCAAAGGAATCCCTCTTGGTTTAGGGCTTGGCGGCGCACGCTCATAAGGTCTCAGGCTTATAAAATAAGTTTATAGAGAAGAGTAAAAACGCCGTTTATGTAATACACAGAACAAGTTATTTAACGGATGATTTGGGCAGGCGGAAATTGAACTGGAAGGAGTTCAGCATGGACAAGAAAATCAGGTTCGCCATCTTCGGCATGAACCAGGGCGCGCGCATTGCCGAGCGTGCCATCAAGAACCCGGCATGCGATCTTGTCGCTGTCGCGGGCTTCGGCCAGCAGGCGGAAGACGCCTCCAAGAAATACAACGCGCCCCTGTATGGCGACTACAACGATCTGCTCGCGAACGTTGAGCTCGATGCGGTTGCCATCGCGCTTCCCAATCAGCTTCATCTTCCGGCGACGCAGGCGTGCGTGGATGCCGGCATCAAGTACATCCTGCTCGAGAAGCCCATCGCGACCACGGTCGAGGATGGCGAGAAGATTATCGAGATCTGCGAGAAGGCGGGCGTGACCCTGCTCATCGGCCACCATCGCCGCTCCTCCAGCCTCGTGCTCTTCCTGAAGGACTTTATCAAGAGCGGCCGTTTGGGCGACATCGTCGCGTTGCAGGACAGCTACGCCATCTGCAAAAACCCTGGTTATTGGGATGATGAGTGGCATCAGAAGCCCACGGGCGGCCCGCTTCTGGTGAACGCCATTCACGACATCGACGACATCAACAACGTGATGGACATGACGCCGGCACGCATTTACGCGGCGAAGCGCAGCACCATCCGTGGCAACGAGGCAGAAGACAGCTGCTCGGCGCTTATCGAGTTCGTCGAAGGCCCCACCGCGACATACTTCGTGTCTGACGGCACGCCGGGCCCCTGGAACTACGACCTGCTCGCTCATGCCGATGAGCGCATGTGCATGTCGCCTGACCCGCAGGATTCCATGCATATCTTCGGCACGAAGGGCTCTTTCGGCTTCCCGAGCATGAACTTCTACACCTATGCCGACGAGGAGCATTGGGGCTGGTTCCAGCCGATGGTGCATGAGCACTTCGACGTTGAGCTGAACGACCCGATGCAGTCCGAGATGGACCACTTCTTCAACCTGTGCCTTGGCGTCGAGACGGAGCCGCGCTGCACCGGTCAGCATGGCCTGAACACGCTGAAGATGGTGAACGCCATTATCGAGTCCGCCGACACGAAGCAGGTTGTCGAGATCCACTAGACGGCTGGCAGTGCTTGCTGCGAGCGAGGTTGCGGAGCCAGTCACGAGCGATGCTGCGACGTCTGATGTGCGCGCCCACGTTGCCTGACGAGAGCGACTTTGCGGCACCCGCTAGCGCGACGCTGCGGCAGGCCCCGAGCGACATTCAGACGCCTACCTCGGGTTGCCGCGCGTCTCACTTATAAGTAAGTCACAAGCTTGACGAAACCCAGGATGTTTTTAATCCTGGGTTTCGTTCTTTTATACGTTCAATGCACGGGCGCGGATAGAACCTCCTTTTATAAGAGCATCTTATAATCCCAATCGATTAGCCTTCCACACGAATAAGAACCTAGCTAATTCCTCGGGATAATGATTTACGGAAATTGGTAGACAGGAAAAGGAGGAAGGTTGTGAAAATCGGAATCCCCAGAGAAGCGGTCGAAGGCCAGCCGGTAGTTGCCGGATCGCCTTTGAATGTCGTCGATCTGAAACGGCTCGGCTACGACGTCTGCGTCGAAAGCGGAGCGGGTATCTTCGCAAGCTTTTCCGATGATGAGTACCGGGAGGCGGGCGCCGAGATAGTCAGCACCGAAGAGGCGTGGGGCGCTGATATCGTCCTGTGCTTCGACTCGCCGAACACTCAGCACGAGAAATTCATCAAGGAGGGCGCGACGCTTATCGCCCGCCTGAACCCGAATGTGGATAAGGAGCTCGGTCAGCGCTACGCTTCACGCAATATCACGGCGCTCGCGCTCGATGCCGTTCCTCGCATCTCTCGCGCGCAGTCGCTCGACGTGCGTTCTTCTATGGCGAATGTGTCGGGCTATCGCGCCGTCATCGAGGCTGCGGGCCGTCTGGGCCGCACCTTTGGCGGACAGGTAACGGCGGCTGGCAAAGTCGCCCCTGCGAAGGTGTACGTCATCGGCGTTGGCGTGGCGGGTCTTGCCGCGATTGGCGTGGCGGGCTCGATGGGCGCCGAGGTCTACGCGACCGACGTTCGTGCCGACGTTGCCGACCAGGTGAAATCGCTCGGCGCCACTTTTGTCGAGATTCCCGTGAAGCAGGAATCGTCCGACGGCTATGCGAAGGCGCTCGACGAGGATGAGCAGGCGCGCGTGCTCGAGGTCTACGCGAAGCAGGCCGCGAAATGTGACGTGGTCATTACCACGGCGCAGGTGCCGGGCCGTCCCGCTCCGGTGCTGCTCACCGCGGAAGCGGTTGCCGGCATGAAGCCCGGTTCGGTCGTCGTCGACATGGGCGCGTCCGAATTCGGCGGCAACTGCACGCTTTCTAAGCCGAATCAGGTCGTGACGACGGAAAACGACGTCGACATCATCGGCTATCAGGAGCTCTACAACCGCCTTCCCGCGCAATCGTCGCAGCTCTATGGCCAGAACATCGTGAACTTCCTGAAGCTCACGACGCCGGCCAAGGATGGCCAGCTCGTTCTCGACGAGGAAGACATTGTCGTCCGCGGCGTGACCGTCACGCTTGGCCGCGACATCATGTGGCCGCCGCCGCCGGTTCATGTGTCGGTGACGATGCCGGAAAAGGAGAACGTCGTTCCCAAGGAGGAGCAGGCGCAGGTCGCCGCCGAAGAAGAGGCGGAAAAGCGCCGCTTCAAGGGCCTCTGGTGGAAGCTTCTCCTGGCGGCTCTCGTGGTGCTGCTGATGATGGCGGCTCCCACCGAGATGGTCGGCCATTTCTTCGTGTTCGCGCTTGCCTGCGTTGTGGGCTTCTACGTCATCACGAACGTGACCCATTCGCTCCACACGCCCCTCATGTCGGAGACGAACGCCATTTCGGGCATCATCATCGTGGGCGCCCTGCTCCTCGTTGGATCCGATAACCCCGTGGTGGTCGTACTGTCTGTCATCGCGATGGCTATCGCGTCGATCAACATTTTCGGCGGCTTTACGGTGACGAACCGCATGCTGAAGATGTTCGAGAGGAGCTCTGAGTAACATGGAACAGAGCATTCTTGATATGGCGTTCAACATTTCGCCTGATGTGCTCGACGCACTGAGCCGTTTCGAATCCCTCGCATGGATCGCCGCGGCACTGCTTTTCATCCTGGCTCTCGCCGGACTCTCCCAGCAGGCAACCGCTCTGCGGGGCAACAAGTTTGGTGTTGCCGGTATGGCATTCGCCCTGGTGGGCACCATCATTCTGGTAATTGCGCAGGACGACCGCGGCGCGGTGCTGGCGCTGCTCCTGATGCTGGTCGCTATCGCTGTGGGTGCCGTCATTGGCGTTCATAAGGCGAAGAACGTTCAGATGACCGAAATGCCCCAGTTGGTGGCCGAGCTGCACTCCTTCGTCGGTTTGGCGGCCGTGCTCGTGGGCTATGAATCCTTCCTCACCGAGCCGGGTCTGGCCGGAGCGAACGGATTCCATATGGGCGAAGTGGGTCTTGCCGTCTTCATCGGCGCGGTCACCTTCACCGGTTCGATCATCGCCTACCTGAAGCTTTCGGCGAAGATTTCCGGCAAGCCGCTGTGCCTGCCTGGCCGCAACTGGCTGAACCTCGCGATGGTGGTCGCTTCCATCGCCCTGATCGCGTGGCTCGTGAACACGAACGGCGTGCAGGAGGGCCTGATTCCGCTCGTCATCCTCACGGTCATTTCGCTGGTGCTGGGCCTTCATCTGGTGGCTGCCATTGGCGGCGGCGACATGCCGGTTGTCGTCTCCATGCTGAATTCCTACTCAGGCTGGGCGGCGGCCATGGCGGGCTTCACGCTCAACAACGACCTGCTCATCATCGCAGGCGCACTGGTCGGCTCTTCGGGCGCGTATCTCTCCTACATCATGTGCAAGGGCATGAACCGCTCGTTCGTCTCGGTCATCCTGGGCGGATTCGGCACCGACACCTCCGCTTCCTCCGCGGTGACCTACGAGCATGGCGCGCATGTTGAAACGACCGCCAAGCGTGTAGCCGACCTGTTAATGGACGCGAAGAAGGTCGTCATCACCCCCGGCTTCGGCATGGCGGTGGCGCAGGCGCAGTTCCCGGTTGCGGAGCTGACCCGCAAGCTTACGGCGCGCGGCGTTGACGTGAAGTTCGGCATCCATCCGGTCGCCGGACGCATGCCGGGCCATATGAACGTCCTGCTGGCCGAGGCCAAGGTTCCTTATGACAACGTCTACGAGCTTGACGAGATCAACGACGAGTTCGGCGATGTCGATGTGGTGCTGGTCATCGGCGCGAACGACACAGTGAACCCCTCCGCTGAGACCGACCCCAATTCGCCTATCGCCGGCATGCCCGTGCTGCGCGTATGGGAAGCGAAGAAGGTCATCGTCTTCAAGCGCTCGATGGGCAACCACGGCTACTCCGGTGTCGAGAACCCGCTCTTCTTCAACGAGAACACGCGGATGCTTCTGGGCGACGCGAAGCAGTCCGTTGAGGCAATCAACACCGAGCTGGGCTAAGGACGGGCTTTCAATCGGCTGAATGCCAAAACGAAACGAACGAGCCGGCGCGCATAGCGTGCCGGCCTTTTCGTGTGCCGGGAAACGCGGCTTGGTGAAACGAGCGCCGCAGCTTGCATTCGCCTTCGGCCACAGCCGGCATTCGCGCATGGGGCGTCAACCCGTGGCAATCGCATGTGGGGCTGCACCCGGCGGTGTATGCGAGCGCGCGCCGCAGCTTGCATTCGCCTTCGGCCACAGCCGGCATTTGCCCGCGCTCGCCCCGCTTCCTTTCCCTATTCAAGTCGCGTATGAGAACTGCGCTTTTTGTGCATGAAGAGCAGCAATGCCTGCCCCCTATACTTGACGGAAGGGGAGGGAGGGGCCGCTCATGCGCCCCTTGAACAATCTGGAAAACGGAGAAACCAAGGGAAAGGAGCAGCTTATGGCCGAAGAGAAAAAATCCTTGCTGACGGATTACCTGACAAGCATCGTGCAGGTTGGCTTGGTTGTCGAAGACCTCGACGTCACGCTGGCGGGCATGCGCCGCATTTTCAAGCTTGAACCCGACAGCATGTTCGAGGCGGGCTTTGCCGAAAGCTACTACCGGGGCGAGTTCATCGACACGCCCGCGCGCATTGCCAATTACGACTTCTTTGGCACGCAGATCGAGTTCATCCAGCCTTTGGGCGACCAGAGCATCTGGCGCGACTATCTGAACGAGGGGCCTCATCATGGCCATTCGCTCCATCATATCCGCTTTACCGATGTCGAAGATAACGACGTCATCACGAACATCATGGCCGATCTGGGCATCGAGAAATACCAGGAGCAGAACTCGTTTGTGCATCCCGGCGGAAAGGGAACCTACTACGACACGAAAGACGAGCTGGGCTTTTTCGTTGAGGTGGTAACGAAGGCGAAGGACGCCTAAGGGATTGTGAAGAGAAGGGCTGCAGGTGGGGAATGGACCGCTCGCGGCTTAGCGTTGGGAGAACGCGCCGCGCATGCGGCTCAGCATCATGAAAAGGAAGGGATACCAATGGAAGACAACAGCAGGATCGTTGTGGTGACGGGCGCCGCGCGGGGCATTGGCCGCGCGATCGCCGAGAAGTTTCTCGCGAATGGCGACAAGGTCGTCATTCTGGATGTGCTCGATGAGGTCGCTCGGGAATGGGCGGGCGAGCTCGAGGACGTGCTGGTCGTGAAGTGCGATGCCACCAGCAAGGAGAGTGTGCAGCAGGCGAAAGAGCAGGCGCTCGCGAAGTTCGGTCGCATCGATGTGCTGGTGAACAACGCCGGCGTGGGCGGGGTCCCCTCGCTGCTCGAGGACATCACCGAGGCGGACTGGAAGCGCGCTTTCGATATCAATGTGAACGGCATGTTCTTCTGCACGCAGGTGTTCGGCACCGAGATGTTTGAGAACGGTGGCGCCATCGTGAACATGGCTTCGACCAGCGGTCTTGAGCCTGGCAAGAACACCGGCGCGTATTCCCCGACGAAAGCGGCGGTACTTATGCTGACAAAGTTGACGGCGGTGCAGTGGGGCGAGCGCGGCATCCGCTGCAATTCGGTGAGCCCCGGCGTGCTTTTCACTGAACTGAATCGCGCCTACTACGACAAGCCGGGCGTGATGGATTCGCGTCTGGGCGCGGTGCCGCTCGGTCGCCTCGGCGATGTGCATGATGTCGCCAACGCCGTGTTCTTCCTCGCGTCGCCTGAGGCAAGCTATGTCAATGGCGCGAACCTTGTGGTCGATGGCGGTTTCGTGGTGAATGGCCTGAAGCCCCTCAAAGTGGAGCCGTAGGACATGGCGGCGGAAAACGAGGCGGCGCGTCCGACGGACGTGCTGACCGAAATCATCCAAATAGGCGTCGTCGTTCCCGATATTGACAAGAGCATCGAGGGCATGCGGCAGGTGTATGGCATCGAGCCCGATTTCGTGAAGGAGACGAAGTATCCCGAGCTGCGCTATCGCGGTGAGGTTGTCGATTCCTGGGCGCGCATCGCGAGCTACAGCCATTTTGGCGTGCGAATCGAGTTTATGGAGCCGGCGGGTCCTGACGCTTCGATGCAGAAGGATTTCCTGCGGGAGAACCCCTATGGCCACGCCCTGCACCATATTCGTTTCAACGACGTCGAGAGCAACGACGTGGTGACCTCCCTGATGAAAGAGCGGGGAGTGGAGGTGTATCAGGAGGGGAAATCGGTCGTCAACCCTGACGGGAAGTTCACCTTTTATGATACGCTCTCTCAAATCGGTTTCATTACCGAGGTTGTGACGAAGGCGAAGGGCTAGGCGACTTATGACATACGATCAGTTGCGCTATTTCAAACGCTTGGCGGAGGTGCTCAGCTTCACGCAGGCGGCTTCGGATCTCTTCATCTCGCAGCCGGCGCTGTCTTCCGCCATCACGCGTCTTGAAACCGAAGTGGGGGCGAAGCTCCTCTCGCGCAACCGAAGCGGAAACACCTCGCTCACTGAGGCAGGAGAGAAATTCTACGAGTGTGCCTGCCTTGCCATCACCGATATCGAGAACGGCATCATGCTTGCCCGTGAGGCGGAACGCGGCGCGAACGACCTGCTCCTGCGCATTGGCGTGGTGCCCTGCATGCAGAGCCGCGCCTGGTCGCGTTCGGTGAACGAATTCCGGACGAAATCGCCGCACAAGCCGGCGTTCATGATTCGCCAGGGCTATTCCCCCGACCTCACGAGCCAGCTTTTGCGGGGCGACATCGAGGTTGCCTACATGAGCAAGGTGGGGGATTACGACCGGATCAACTACCGGCTGTGCGCCGTGCAGCCCATTGTGCTGTGTGTGAACGGGAAGCATCCCTGGGCGCGAAAGACCAGCATTTCCATTGACGATTTGAAGGGTCGTCCCGTGATGACCTACGACTCGAGCAATGTGGCATACGCGACGGTGCAGCGTGCTTTGGGCGGCGCGGAAATAGATATGCGCGCCGGCTATTTCGATGAGATGACCATGTCGTCACTCGTGCAGGCCGACCCGCAGAACATGGCGATATTCTGCTTCTCCCTTGTGGCGAAGGTGTTCCAAGACCTGTCGTTTATTCCCATTGACGGCCTTTCGACCGACGACTACCACAAGGTCTATTTCGCCTACCAGAAGACGCCGCAGCGCGGGGTGGTCAACGAGTTCATCGACTACAACCTGAAATACCTTGACGAGCACGGGATACAGCAGCCGACCTTCAACAAGTAGAAGGTTTCATTCAGACTGAGGCTGCAAGACATAAGCGCTTTCTGATGCGGGCTGCCAAGCAAGGCGGCCCGCATCTGCGTTTGCGGAAGCTCCAGTGCGTCCCGGGG
>CAVFFT010000023.1:0-14709 GCA_963621885.1 bacterium | reverse complement strand
GTTGCCGTATTGGGAGCCCTGACGAGCGCCCTTCTTCAGCCGCGCGAGCACCTCTTCCTCGGTATCGCCGCTGAGGCCCGCACGCAATTTCACCACCTGGTCGCGCAAGCGCGCCGCCTCCTCGAAGTTCATGTTGCGGCTCGCCTCGGCCATATCGTCTTCCATGCTCGTGATGATGCGCATCACCTCGGAGCGCGACAAGCTCGCCAGTTCCTTATTCACCTGCTCGGCCGTGGTGTTCTGCTCGTCGTCACGCACATAATCCATGATGTCGTTAATCGCCTTGCGCACGGTTTGCGGCTCGATGCCATGCTCCTCGTTGAAGCGCATCTGGATCTCGCGACGGCGGCGCGTCTCGTCAATCGCCAGCTTCATGGAGTCGGTCACCTTGTCGGCATACATGATCACGCGACCCGACACATTACGGGCCGCACGGCCCATCGTCTGGATAAGCGAGCGATAGTTGCGCAGGAAGCCTTCCTTGTCGGCATCAAGAATCGCGACAAGCGCCACTTCGGGCAGATCAAGGCCCTCGCGCAGCAGGTTGATGCCCACAAGCACGTCGAATTCCCCGGCACGCAGGTCATGCAAAATCTCGACGCGCTCAAGCGTCCCAATATCCGAATGCATATAGCGCGCCCGCACTTCCCGATCGAGCAGATGGTCGGTCAGGTCCTCGGCCATCTTCTTCGTCAGCGTGGTGATAAGCACGCGCTCGCCCTTCGCAGCGCATTCCTTCGCCTCGTCAATGATGTCGTCGATTTGCGATTTGCTCGGACGCACCACCACTTCGGGATCGAGCAGGCCGGTCGGACGAATAATCTGTTCCACCTGCTTTTGCGAGACGCGCATTTCGTAGTCGCCCGGCGTCGCCGACACATAGATGAATTGCGGCACGCGCTCTTCGAATTCGTCGAAACGCAGCGGACGGTTATCAAGGCAGCTCGGCAGCCGAAAACCATGCTCGGCCAGCGTCACCTTGCGCGAGCGGTCGCCCTCGTGCATGCCGCGAATCTGTGGCACCGTCACATGACTCTCGTCGATGATGCACAGGAAATCGCGCGGGAAATAGTCGATCAGCGTGTACGGTGGCTCGCCCGGCGCGCGGCCGTCAAGATGGCGGCTGTAATTCTCGATGCCCGAGCAGAATCCCACCGTCTCCATCATTTCAAGGTCGTAGCTCGTGCGCATCTCGAGACGCTGCGCCTCCAGCAGCTTCCCTTCCGCCTTGAATTCCTCCAGACGTTCACGCAGCTCATCCTGAATGGTCTGAATCGCGCGATTCATCTTCGGGCGCGCGGTCACATAATGGCTCGCCGGCCAAATGGGAATGGCCTCAAACGAGCTCTTCCGCTCGCCCGTCACCTTGTCGATCTCGACAATGCTTTCCACCTCGTCGCCCCAGAACTCGATGCGCAAGGGGTCGTCGGCATAAGGCGGGAACACGTCGAGCGCATCGCCGCGCACGCGGAAGGTGCCGCGCGAAAGCTCGTAGTCGTTGCGGTCGTACTGGATATCGATGAGGTCGTAGATCATCTGGTCGCGGTCGTAGGGCCGCTCCTTGTCGACGAACACCGCCATGCCGGCGTAATCCATCGGGCTACCGATGCCGTATATGCAGCTCACGCTTGCAACCACCACGACATCGCGCCGCGAAAGCAGGGCGGCAGTGGCAGCGTGACGCAGCTTCTCCACTTCCTCGTTGATGGACGCGTCCTTCTCTATGAAGGTGTCGGTGGTGGGAACATAGGCTTCGGGCTGGTAGTAGTCGTAATACGACACGAAATACACCACCGCGTTGTCGGGGAAGAATTCCCGCAGTTCAGCGGCCAGCTGCGCCGCAAGCGTCTTGTTGGGCGCGAGTACCAGCGTGGGCTTTTGCACCTGCTCGATGACCTTTGCCATCGTGAAGGTCTTGCCGGAACCTGTCACGCCGAGAAGCGTCTGATAGCGCAAGTCGTCGTTCACGCCCTGCGCAAGAGCGGCAACGGCCTCGGGCTGATCGCCTGAAGGTTCAAAGGGCGAAACCACCCTGAAAGGCGTGGAGGAAAGGCGCGTTTCGACAAGCTTGCCCTCCATCGGATGGCCCGCTATGTTGCGCAGATGCTCTGACATGCCTATCTCTCCTTATGCGAAAAAGGAACTTGCATACACGTGAAATGCACGTGAACGCACACGGATGCGATTGCCCCGCCGCGCGACGCGGCCTTTCACAACGCGATTGCCCAGCTCAGTAGCTGAATCATCCTATTGCGAAAGGAGCACGATTAGTCCAAGGATGATAAGGAGCGCGAGGACGATGCCGCCACCCATCACAAACATGCGGGACGAGACCTCCTGCGAGGTATAGGCGGATTCCAGCGAACGAAGACCCTCGGACACCCGGTCCTGATCGCGTTCCGGCTTCTCCATGATCTTGTCCCAGGCGATCTTCACGGTCTTCTTCAGCGCATCGACGCTCGAGTCGTTCACGATGACGTAGTTCGCCCATTCGCGGCGCTCATCGTCGCTCGCCTGACGCGCGATGCGATTGCGCACGTCCTCAGGCGTGAAGCGGCCGGACGCCGTCGCCCGGGCAACGCGCAGCTCTTCGGGCGCCACCACCGCGACAACCGCGGTCGCCATGTCGGTGAACACGCCAAAACGTCCCTTGGGGCCGTCATAAGGCGAAATCTCCACTACCGTGGCTTCCGCACCCGCCTCGCGAAACGCCGCAAGGCGCGCTTTCGCATCCTCAATCAGGCGCGGCTGCGTAATCTCGTTGAGCTGCTCGGTCGTTTCCGCCGACACGAAGGCGCGACGCGCAAGCTCACTTCGCACGACCTCGCCATCCGCACCGAGGATGTCCGCACCGAAAGCCTGTGCCAGATCCTCTTTCACATCATGGCGAAGGAGAATCTCGTGTCCCACCTTGTCCAGGTCGATGAATTCCGCACCCAGCTCGCGAAACGCCGCCGACACCGTCGACTTGCCGCTGCCGATGCCTCCGATCACCACGATGATTCTCATGCGCGCCCTTTCCCCATGGTCTTCAATTGCTCATTTGCCGCAGCACGCCCTTGTCGCAGGCGGCCGCGCGTTCATTTGCGTAAGCGCAATTTGCTGCAAATCCGGTTGCGCGCGCCCGCGAAAGCATTCGCACAAGCGCCGCACGCCCGCATAAGCATTGCTATTGTATCCCCGCGCGCGAAAACCGCCCCGTCCAGGCGGCAGAAAATAAGCACATCCCCATGGCATGAAAAGGTGTATAGTTACGCGTCAAGCGTCAAAGGACGACGCATGTTTGAAAGGAAGCAAGGAATGTTCGCGAAGGCTGCCATGAAGAAGGGTTTGAGCGTCGCACGCGTGTGCGCCAATCAGAATGCCACTTCGCAGCTTCTTCTTTCCCTTGCTAACCTGCGTCGACTTACCGGCGCGCGTTTGGGGTAATGCTCCCGTAAAGCGGTAGCGGCACACACATCCCCAACGCGCGGGCCTTCGGGTTTCACCCGTTTTTTCAGGCAGCCCGTCTGTTCTCTTTCTTTCATGGTGAAAATGGCTCTATGCCCTTTCGCGTCGCATAATGCGTACCCGAAAAGGCAGACGGCCTTGTCGTTGCCGTGTATGCGGCGACAGGATTTGGAGGATTGTCATGACACGGAAAATCGAGATTTTCGATACCACTCTGCGCGACGGCGAGCAGTCGCCCGGCGCATCGATGAATACGGAAGAGAAGCTGCTTGTCGCCAAGGAGCTTCTGCGTCTGAAGGTTGACGTCATCGAAGCGGGCTTCCCCGTTTCGAGCCCGGGCGACTTCCAGAGCGTCCGCCGTATCGGCGAGCTCGCCGGTGACGACGCGGTGGTTTGCGGCCTCACCCGTGCGGTTGAAAAGGACATCGACTCCGCCGCTGACGCTCTGAAGACCGCCAAGCGCCCCCGCATCCATACCGGCCTCGGCGTGAGCCCCATGCACCTGTATGAAAAGCTGCGCATCGACGAGGATACCGCCATCGAGCGCGCGGTCCACGCTGTGAAGTACGCGAAGAAGTACGTGGAGGACGTCGAGTTCTACTGCGAGGATGCCGGCCGTTCCGACCAGAAGTTCCTCGAGCGCATCGTGCAGGCCGTCGTTGAGGCCGGCGCGACCGTCATCAACATCCCCGACACCACCGGCTATTCGCTGCCTGCCGATTTCGGCGAGCGCTTCCGCCTGCTGCGCGAGAACGTGCGCGGCATCGAGAACGTCACGCTCTCCTGCCACACCCATAACGACCTCGGCATGGCGACCGCACTGGCGCTGGCCGCCGTCACGAATGGCGCCACGCAGGTGGAATGCACGATCAACGGCCTCGGCGAGCGCGCCGGCAACACCGCGCTTGAAGAAGTCGTCATGGCGATGCAGATGCACGGCGACGAGCTCGACGCCCACACCGACATCAACACCCGCGAGCTCATGCGCGCAAGCCGCCTCGTCAGCTCCATCACCGGCATCAATGTCCAGCCGAACAAGGCCATCGTCGGCGCGAATGCCTTCGCCCATTCTTCCGGCATCCATCAGGATGGCGTCCTGAAGGCACGCGACACCTACGAGATCATCAACCCCGAATCGGTCGGCGCGCAGGGCAGCCAGATTCTGCTTTCCGCCCGCTCGGGCCGCGCGGCGCTGAAGCATCGCCTGGGCGAGCTCGGCTATACCTTCGGCGACGAGGAATTCGAGCACGTCTACGATTCCTTCCTCGAGGTCGCCGACCGCAAGAAGGAGGTCTACGACGAGGACCTCGACTCCATCGTATCCCAGTACCACCGCGAGGTGAATTCCATCTACACGCTGAACGCGCTTCAGGTTTCCTGCGGTTCCGGCCTCATTCCCACGGCAACCGTCACGATCACGCGCGATGGCGGCGAACCGGTAACGACCTGCGCTTGGGGCACCGGCCCGGTCGATGCCGCTTTCAAGGCGGTCGACAAGATCGTCGCGGTTGAAAACACCCTCACCGAGTACTCCGTGAGCGCGGTCACCAAGGGAATCGACGCCCTCGGCGAGGTTTCGGTCCACATCTCCTCGAAGGACGGCCGCACCTTCACCGGCCGCGGTTCCGATGGCGACATCGTCGTTTCCTCGACGCGCGCCTACGTCAACGCTCTGAACCGCCTGCTCGCTTCTGAGGCTATGCATGCCGAAAAGGCGCAGGACTAGCAGCGCGGACGCTTCGACAGGAGAGGAAACAGGAGGAGAACAACAATGCCACGACCTATGACCATGGCTGAAAAGATTCTGGCGGCGCATGCTGGCTTGGAAGAGGTGCGCCCCGGACAGCTCATCGAGTGCGACCTCGACCTCGTGCTCGCCAACGACATCACCGCGCCTATCGCGATCAAGGTGTTCAACGAGCTGGGCGCGGAAGACGTGTTCGACCGCAAGCGCATCTGCCTCGTGCCCGACCATTACACGCCCAACAAGGACATCAAGAGCGCCGAACAGGCGAAGACCGTCCGCGATTTCGCGCACGCCCATCACATCACCCACTACTACGAAGTGGGTTGCATGGGCGTCGAGCACGCGCTGCTTCCCGAAAAGGGCGTTGTGGGCCCCGGCGATCTTGTGATTGGCGCCGACTCCCACACCTGCACCTACGGCGCACTGGGCGCCTTCTCCACCGGCGTGGGTTCGACGGATGCAGGCGTGGGCCTCGCGACCGGTCGCGCCTGGTTCAAGGTACCCCCGACCCTGCGCTTCGAGATTGAAGGCGAGCTTGCCCCGGGCGTTTCGGGCAAGGATGTCATCCTGCACATCATCGGCCTCATCGGCGTTGATGGCGCGCTGTATTCCGCAATGGAATTCGGCGGCAGCGCCATTCACTCCATGAGCATGGAAGGCCGCCTCACGATGAGCAACATGGCCATCGAGGCGGGCGGCAAGGCGGGCCTCATGGAGGTCGACGACCTCGCCCGCGAATGGCTGCGCGACCGCTGCGAGCGCCCGTATACGGAATATCATCCCGATCCGGACGCGGAATACGCGCAGGTCTACCATATCGATGCCGCCTCCATCGAGCCGACGGTGAGCTGGCCGCATCTGCCCTCGAACACGCATCCGGTCAGCGAATCGACGCATATCACCATCGACCAGGCCGTTATCGGCTCGTGCACCAATGGCCGCATCGAGGACATGCGCGCGGCAACCGACGTTCTGCGCGGTCGCACCATCGACCCGCGCGTCCGCTGCATCATCATTCCCGCCACCCAGGCGGTCTACAAGCAGTGCATCGCTGAGGGCCTCATGGACGTGTTCATCGACGCCAACTGCGTGGTGAGCACCCCCACCTGCGGACCGTGCCTCGGCGGCTATATGGGCATCCTCGCCGCCGGCGAGCGCGCCATCGCCACCACGAATCGCAACTTCGTGGGACGCATGGGAGACCCCACTTCCGAGGTCTATCTCGCAAGCCCCGCCGTTGCCGCCGCGAGCGCCGTTGCTGGCCACATTGCCGCACCCGAAGACCTCGACTAAGGAGAGACGCCATGCAATTTGAAGGAACGGCCGCACGCTACGGCCGCGATATCGATACCGACGTGATCATTCCCGCCCGGTATCTCAACACCTCCGACCCCGCCGAGCTCGCCAAGCATTGTCTTGAGGACCTCGACCCGCATTTCGTGGAAAAGGTCACCCCGGGCGACATCATCGTGGCGGAAGAGAATTTCGGCTGCGGGTCTTCCCGTGAGCACGCCCCCATCGCCATCAAGGCCGCGGGCGTGAGCTGCGTTATCGCGAAGAGCTTCGCGCGCATCTTCTACCGCAATTCCATCAACATCGGCCTGCCCATCATGGAGTGCCCGGCCGCCGTCGATGCCATCCATGACGGCGACACGGTATCCGTCGACGCTGATGCCGGCATCATCACGGACATCACGACCGGCGAGACCTTCTCGTCGGAGCCGCTGCCTCCCTTTATCGCCCAGATCGTCACCGATGGCGGACTGGTCGAGCACACCAAGAAAGCGATTGCCGCGCAAAAAGCCGCGCAGGCCTAGAACGCGGAACCGTGAAAGGACACATAAGGCATGGACAAGAAAAGCTATAAGATCTGCCTGCTGCCGGGCGATGGCATCGGACCGGAAATCATCGCCGAAGCGGTGAAGGTGATTGATGCCATTGGCGAATGCTACGACGTCGATTTCAGCTACGACAAGCAGCTCATCGGCGGCTGCGCCATCGACGCGACCCGTGCTGCGGGGCGCGAGGCGACGGCGCTGCCGGAAGAGACGCTTGAAGCGGCGCGGAATTCCGACGCGGTATTGCTCGCTGCGGTTGGCGGATACAAATGGGACAACGCCGCACCCGGCGAAGCGCGCCCTGAGCAGGGACTGCTTGGCATTCGCAAGAATCTCGGCCTCTATCTGAACCTGCGCCCGGTGCGCGTGTATGACGCCCTGAAGAACGCCTCGAGCCTGCGCGCCGAGTATCTTGAGGATGTCGACATCCTCATCGTGCGCGAACTGACAGGCGGCGCCTATTTCGGTGCCCACGAGCGCAGTGAAAACGTTCCCGGTGCCGGCATGAATGGCGCCCCCGGCACCTTCTGCCGCGATGCGATGGACTATTCGGAATACGAGATCGAGCGCGTCGTGCGCTGGGCTTTCGATGCGGCGAAGCGCCGTCCGAAGCATCGTATCCATTCCATCGACAAGGCGAACGTCCTCGAGACCAGCCGACTCTGGCGTGAAGTCGCCCACCGTGTTGCCGCCGAGTACCCCGAGGTTGACGCATCCGACATGCTCGTCGACAACTGCGCGATGCAGCTTGTCGCCCGGCCTGCCCAGTTCGATGTCCTCGTGACCGAAAACACCTTCGGCGACATCCTTTCGGACGAGGCGTCGATGCTCACCGGTTCGCTCGGCATGCTCGCCAGCGCTTCACTCGGTGACGGCACGGCCCTTTACGAGCCGAGCCACGGCAGCGCACCCGACATCGCCGGCAAGGACATCGCGAATCCCATCGCGCAGGTGCTCTCGGTCGAACTGATGCTGCGCTACAGCTTCGGCATGGATGATGCCGCCGACCGCCTGGCTGACGCAATCAAGAATCTGCTTGACGACGGCTGGCGTGCCGCCGATATCGCCGAGCCCTCCACCCCTGCCGACCACATTCTTGGCACGCAGGCCATGGGCGACAAGATCGTCGAGTACTTCAAGAAGGCGTAGCAGCAAGATGCCCCATCCTGGGTTGCGCAAGCGCGAAACCTTCGTTCATCAGGCATAGCGCAAAGGCGCTTAAAGCGCCCGCGGCAATAGCCCTTTGCGAGGAAGGCCGAAACGGCCTCCCTCGTTTTTTATTTGCTTGCATCATTTAATGTGCGTGAAAGAACACCGATGAGCGCACGATGGCTTTGCCTGGGAGTAAAATCTGACAAACAAAAGGAGGGAGGGACCTGTGGCACGGATTTTCATCATCGAGGACGATGCACCTTTGCGCGAGGGGCTCGTGCGCCTGCTGGATCTTCACGGCCATGAATGCGTCTGCTGCGAATCGTTTCCCGATGCCGCAGACGAGGCGCTGGCGGCCGATGCCGACTGCGTCCTGCTCGACCTCTCGCTCCCCGGCGCCTTCGGGCACCAAATCTGCCGCGACATCCGTCGCGACAGCGACGTCCCCGTGATCGTGGTCACGTCCTCCGACAGCGAGTTCGACGAGGTCCTGAGCCTTGATGTGGGAGCCGACGATTACGTGACCAAGCCCTACCGCCCCGCCGCGCTGCTTGCCCGCATCGAGCGAGCGCTTGCGCGCAGGCAGGATTCGGAAGCTACGACCTCGAAGGCCCTCGAAGTCGGCGGCGTCTCGCTTGACCCTTCACGCGGCGAGGTTTCGTTTGGAAACAAAACCTGCGAGCTTACGCGCAACGAGCTGCGCATCCTTCATGTGCTCATGCAAAGCGCGGGCGAGGTCATCACGCGCGCCGAGCTCATGGAGGAGCTTTGGCAGACCGACTCCTTCGTGGACGACAACACGCTCACGGTGAACGTCAACCGCCTGCGCCGCTGCCTCGAGAATATCGGCGTGCCGGGCGGCTTTGTCGAGACCAAGCGCGGACAAGGCTACTTGGTGCGCCCATGAGCGGGCCAAGATGGAGCTTCGCGGCCTTCGCCCGCGACCGCGCCCCGCTGACCGCCGTTGCCCTTCTCTGCATTGGGGCCGCGGCATTCGTGCTCGACGTGACGCAAGCAACAACGGGGACTATCGCGCTTGTGACTGTCCTGCTGCTTGCAGGCCTCGCCGTCGCGCTCTTGGTCGCCTATCACCGCGACGCGCGCTTCTGGCGCCAACTCGCCGATTTCTCGGACGACCCCGCCTCCGCGCGCTTCATCTCGTCGCTCCTCTGCGAAGCCCGCACACTCGAAGCCCAGCTCGCTTGCGAAGCGTTGCAGGCGCAGGGCGCCGCCGCCACCGACGAGGTCAACGCCATTCGCGACGATGCGAGCGCCCATCGGCGCTACACCGAGCTCTGGGTGCACCAAGCCAAGGCGGCTGTGGCCGCGCTGCAACTCGAGCTCGCCCCGCTGCACGGCGCCGATGCCGATTCCGCGCGGGCCGAGCTCGCACGCATCGAGGCGCAGATCGAGCAGGCCCTGTACTGCTCTCGCGCCCAAACAGTGAGCAACGACTACCTTATCCGCGAGGTCAAGCTCATCGACGTCGTCAACGCCGCAGTGCGAAAGCAGGCGCGACGCATGATCCGCGCAGGGGTTGCGCCTCAGGTTGAAATCGATGAGCAGGCCAGCGTCCTAACCGACGAGAAGTGGCTGGTGTTCATCCTGGGCCAGATCATGGACAACTCCATCAAGTACGGCGCGCGACGCATAGCGTTCTCACTGGAGATCAGCGATGCGAACACCGCCGACGGATGCACTTGGCTGCGCGTTTCAGACGACGGCGACGGCATCCCCGCCGCCGATGCGCCACGCGTGTTCGAGCGCGGCTTCACGGGGAAGGCCGGACGCACGCACCATCCCGCCACGGGCATGGGTCTCTACCTGGTGGCTTGCGCCTGCCGCGACCTGGGGCTCGGCATCGAGCTTGAAAGCGAAGAAGGAGCGGGCACTGCGATCAGCATCGGCTTTCCGCAGGATCGGCGGCGATTGGAGCTTGCCGCCGCGAAGCGGGCTGAAGCAGGCCCGCCTGGCTCGCCTGGGCAGGCGAAACCGGCGGCAAATCTTACGCAAACGTAAGGTTCGGGTAAGGCAAATCGATGGATGATGACGCGCGAAAGCTGGACGATGGGGACAACATCCACTGCAATGAAAGGACCCGAGCATGAATGCTGTTCGCATCAATCCCCTTGCAACGCCCACACCCGCCGGCGTGCAAGGCGGCGCGCTTCTGCGCGTGGCCGACGTTGAGAAGGTCTACGGCTCGCGCGGAGCCGTGACGCATGCCCTCGCAGGCGTGAGCTTCGCCATCGAGGCCGGCGAGTTCGTGGCCGTCATGGGGCCTTCGGGCTCCGGCAAGAGCACGCTGCTCAACTGCATCTCGACGATCGACCAGGTCAGCGGCGGGCACATCGTCCTCAATGGACGCGATATCACCAAGCTGCGCGGTCGCGAGCTTTCCCGCTTCCGCCGCGAGAGCCTGGGCTTCATCTTCCAGGACGCCAACCTGCTCGATACCCTTACAGGGTTCGAGAACATCGCCCTCGCCCTCACCATCAAGGGCGTATCCGCAGGCCAAGTTCGAGAGAGGGTCGACCGCGTCTCAAAGCTCCTTGGCGTCGAGGACGTGCTGGACAAGCACCCTAACCAGATGTCGGGCGGCCAGCGCCAGCGCGTGGCCGCCGCGCGAGCCATCGTCGGCGATCCCAGGCTCGTGCTCGCCGACGAGCCAACGGGTGCGCTCGACTCCCGCAACACCGCGGTCCTGCTCGAGACCCTCGAAGTCCTCAACACAAAGCTCGGCAGCACCATCGTCATGGTCACGCACGACGCCTTCGCCGCATCACATGCGGGGCGCGTGCTCTTCATAAAGGACGGCAAGCTCTTCAGCGAGGTGCGACGCGGCAGCGGCTCGCGCGAGGACTTCTACACGCGCATCCTCGAGGTCCAGGCGTTTCTCGGCGGGCGTGCCGGCTCGGTTGCGCCCCGCCCCGCGCGTTAGGGGTCTGCCATGCTTGTGAAACTTGCCTTGCACAACGTGCGCCGCAGCGCGCGCGAATACGCCATCTATTTCGTCACGCTCGTCCTGGGCGTCGCCGTCTTCTACGCTTTCAACGCCATCGGCGACTCGTCTGCGCTCTTCGAAGCCAAGGAGACCGGTGAAGAGGTGCTGGCCAGCGGCGGCCCCGACGTCTTCGGCCTCATCTCGCAGCTCATCTCCATGCTCAGCGTGGTCGTGGCCGTGGTGCTGGGGCTGCTTGTCCTATACGCCAACCGCTTCGTCGTGCGCGCCAGGAAACACGAGTTCGGCACCTATCTCCTGCTTGGCATGACGGCGCCGCAGGTCTGCGCCGTCGTCCTCATGGAGACGCTCTCGGTCGGCGCCATCTCGCTCGCCTGCGGGCTTGCCCTGGGCATCGGCGTGAGCCAGGGGCTCTCATTCGCGGCTGCCGCGCTGCTCAAGATGAGCATCGCCAACTACCAGATCATCTTCAGCGTGAGCTCGGCCGCAGCCACGCTGGCAACCTTCGCGGCGATCTTCCTGGTCACCGCCGCCTTCAATGCGCTGCAGATCGGCCGCTGTCGAATCATCACCCTGCTCAATTCCCGCTCGACAGGCGAGCGCATGACGCTGCGCCGCCCCGTCTTCTGCGTGGTCGGGTTCGCGCTGGCCATAGCGATTCTCGCCCTCGCCTACTGCACGCTCGCCGCATGCGGCATGAACTTAGCGAGCGACGAGTTCCTTCGGGCCACGGCCCTTATGCTCGTAGGCACCCTCCTCCTGTTCTGGTCGGGCTCGGGCTTCGTCGTCCTCGTACTCTCGCGCTCCGACAGCGTTTACCTACGGGGCCTTCGCATGTTCACGGTGCGTCAGGTCGCCCATAAGGCGAACACCGCCTTCGTCTCGCTGTGGGCCGTATGCGTGCTGCTCTTCATTGCCGTCGCCACGTTCGCCTGCGGCTCCGGCCTCGCGAGCCTCTACTCGGGCGACATGAGCAAGTCTGCCCCATACGATGCCTCGTTCATCGGCTTCGCCATGTCGTCTGAGGACTCCCCAAGTCGCGAAGCCTATCAAGAAAACGACGGCGATTCCCTTGCCTGGATGAAGGAGAACTGCCCCAGCTGGAGCGAGCTCGTAAAAACCGCCGCCCAGATCGACCATTGGGATGCCGAGCGCATGACCTACGGCGAGCTCGAGAAGGTCCTCGGCGTCTCGTCGGGCTCCGGCATCGACTCCTCCTTCGCGAACAACCCCGTGCAGTTCGTGGGCGTCTCGCAGTACAACGGGGTCGCCCGTCTCATCGGCGCGCAGGAGATCGTCATGGCAGACGACGAGTACGCCGTCTGCAACAACGTGGACAGCCTTTCCGCGTTTTCCGAAGCGCTCGCCTCGAGCGAGAAGGGCATTGACATGCTGGGCTCGCATCTCAAGGCTTCCGGCACGCTCGCTTCGGCGCAGCTCGTAGACGACGAGATCGCCTACTCGACCGCCGTCCTCGTCGTGCCTGACGGTATCGTGCGAACGGCGCGCGCAGAGGGCCTGTGCCCGAGCCAGTGTACCGTGGACGTCATGTACCACGACGGGCTTTCGCAGGCCGTGGCCACCGCGCAGCTCGGGGAGGAATGCGAGCAGGCGAGAGATGACGGGTCCGTCTGGCCCTATTCGTCCGCGTTCAACCCCGAGACGATCCGCAGCGACACCCTGGCGTTGAAGCTCGCCATCACATACCTGGGCCTCTACATCAGCTTCGTTTTCCTCGTGACCACCGCGGCCGTGCTCTCGGTACAGCAGCTCTCCGAGGTTGCCGAGAGCATCGGGCGCTACCGGATGCTCGCCCGGCTCGGCTGCGACCGGCGCACCCTGATGGCAAGCCTGCGCTCGCAGATGGCGGCCTACTTCGCGGCGCCGCTCGTGGTCGCGCTCTGCCACGCGGCCTGCGCGGTGGGTGTCATGTACACGAACGCGCTCTCGTTCGCGGGCGTCGATCCGATGGTGCTTGCGGGAGCGGCGGGGCTCGTCATGGGCGTCTACCTGCTCTACCTCGTCTGCACCTACCAGGTGGCGAAGGGCGCGATCGTCTCCGGCGTCGGGAGCCGGCTGCTCAGCTAGCACAAGGAGGAGGATCTGGCAGCACCGCTCTTGGTGCAAGAGAAGCCACCTTCAAATCACAGGGAGTCAAAAGCCATAAATAGCAATGTAAACCGAGATGTAAAGCAGAATATACGCGCTAGTTGGTAGCGGCAACCAGGCATTTTCGATGCAATAGACGGCGTGATCAACGCAAAGGAGCATCGAATAATGAATATGATTTCGCTGCGCAGCATTCAGAAGAGCTACGGTTCGCATCAGGTTCTGAAGAATGTCAATCTGTCCGTCAAGCAAGGAGAGATCTACGGACTGGTCGGAAAAAACGGCTCGGGCAAAACCACGATCTTCAAGATCATTCTCGGGCTAACCGAGTTCGAAAACGGCCTCCTTTCCATCGCCGGGAAAAGCACGAAAGCGGAACTGTCCAACAGCAGAAAGAAAATCGGCTTCTTCATCGGCAAGAACTTTTTCGATTATCTGACCGCCGAGGAGAACCTGGAATACTACCGTCAGATGAAGGGCATCCGCGACAAGGGCGAAACTGAGCGCGTCCTGAAGCTGGTGGGGCTGGACGGGGCAAGTGCAAAGTTCGGCTCGTTTTCCATGGGCATGAAGCAGCGCCTCGGCATCGCCAACGCCATGCTGGGCAATCCGGAGATTCTGATTTTGGATGAGCCGGTCAACGGCCTCGACCCGCAGGGCATCGCGGACATCCGCAATCTGCTCACGGAAATGAATCGGGATCACGGAACAACAATCATCGTCTCTTCCCATATTCTCGGAGAGCTGGAACACACGGCAACGCGCTTCGGCATCATCGACCAGGGGCGTGTGCCGCGGGAGATCACGCATGAGGACTTGAGGGTTCCCAACGATAAAATTCAGCTTCGCGTGTCGGACTGCGCCGAGGCAAAGCGCATCCTTGCGGAGAACGGCATTTCGGTTTTGCAGGAATCCTCCGAATACAAATCGCTCGAGGATTACTACTTTGAACTGGTGGGAGGCACTATCCATGAATAGCTATATCGGTGCCGATCTGCGGCGCATTTTCCGAAAGCAGAGTTTCCTGTGGGCGTTCGGAGCTTTCGCCGGATGCTTTGCAATCCTCGTGTTCATCTATTTCAATCCGGGATTTACCGCCGAGATGTATGTCTCCAAAATGACCAGCTTCATGAGCTTCTTCCCGCTGGTGGTTGGTCTGCCGACCTTTCTTTCGGTCTATGCGGACGATTTCAAATGCCGTTCCATGCAAATCGCTATCGGCTACGGAATTCCAAGAGGGCGCATCATATTTGCAAAGCTGCTGGAAAGTGCCCTTCTGCTGCTGGCAACAGCGATGGTCATGATGATTCTTCTTGCAGCGGCGCCGCTCTTGCTCAGACTCGCACCGACCGCGCAGCAGATGGCGTCCCTTGCGCTGACGACAGGGGCAGAGCTTCTGCGGGCGCTGGGGTACGGAGCCATCTCCGCTGTTGCGGTATTCCTGACACAGA
>CAVFFT010000022.1:0-7419 GCA_963621885.1 bacterium | reverse complement strand
CAACAACCTGAGCAAGCAGAGAGGCGTGGCATGTACGAAGCTCCCGCGATTCGCATACTGATTGATGAGCTGGGACGACTGCCCGGCATTGGCCCGAAGAGCGCCCAGCGCATCACCTACTGGCTTCTGAATGCGCCCACCGAAAGCGCCCTGCGTCTTTCCGATGCGATCGTGAAGGTGAAAGAGACCGTTCATTTCTGCAGCCGGTGCTTCAACTATGCGCAGGATGACCTGTGCGAGATATGCGCGAGCCCTTCGCGTGACGCCTCCTCGATTTGCGTGGTGTCGGAACCGCATGACATTCCGCCTATCGAGCGCACGGCGGTGTACGAAGGGACCTATCATGTGCTTGGCGGCGCTCTGAGTCCTATGGATGGCGTTGGGCCTGATGACCTGCATATTGCAGAACTGATGGCGCGCCTTGCGAGCGACGATGTGAACGAGGTCATTCTGGCGACGAATCCCAATGTGGAAGGCGAAACGACGGCAAGCTATCTTGCGCGTCTGATCAAGCCCCTCGGCGTGAAAGTGACGCGCCTTGCGAGCGGTCTTCCGGTGGGAGGCGACCTTGAGTTTGCCGATGAGGTGACGCTTGGTCGCGCGATCGAGGCCCGCCGCGCGTTGTAGCTAGTGCGCGCCGCGGTTGCTGCTCGTTCGGGGCGGCGAGCGCTGCGGGCTTGATCGTCTTGGATGAGAAGCGGGCTGCACCGAACGACGCGCTTGCTGCGCAAGTCGCCTATCTGGGCGAACGTTTTAGATAAGGCAGGCAAGGCGGGCAAGGCGCTTATGACGGAAGGGGAGAAGGCATGACGGACGTGACGAAGGCCGAACGGGAGCATTTCTTCCGCTTCACCGATGAGGAACGGGCGTATCTTCTCGAGGGCCTGAACGCGCAAGAGAATCTGCTGTCGCTCTATGCGACCAAGCATTCCGATGCCATATACGAACACGATGGCGCTGGGCGCAGCGCAGGACGCAGTGACGCTTGCGGCGCTGGGCGCAGCGGCGATGCTCATGCTGGTGTCGCCCGTTGTGACGCTAGCCGGCTTTCCGACGACAACCTGGTGCGGCCCTCTTTCGTATGCGATGTCGACCGGGTTTTGAACAACGCCTTCTACAACCGCTGCATGGACAAGACGCAGGTCTTCCCTTTCTATCAGAACGACGACCTTACGCGGCGTTCCTTCCACCTGCAGCTCGTGAGCCGCATTTCCCGCAAAATCGCCGCCGTGCTTCGCCTGAATGGCGACCTGACGGAGGCGATCGCGCTTGCCCACGACATGGGCCACACGCCTTTCGGGCACGGGGGAGAGCGCATGCTCAATGAGCTCTACCACGCGCACACCGGGCGCTACTTCAACCACAACGTGCATGGCGTGCGCCTGTTGCGCCACGTGGCCACCTGCAATCTGTCGCTGCAAAGCTACAACGGCATTCTGTGCCATTGCGGCGAGAAGGCTTTCGAGCGCTACGTTCCGAATCCGTGCGAAAGCTTCGACGCGCTCGATGAGATGATGGAGCATTGTTACACCGTCGCGAATAGCAGCCAGGACTTGCGCCCGAGCACGCTTGAGGGCTGTGTCGTGCGCATCTGCGATATCCTTGCCTATCTGGGGAAAGACCGCCAGGATGCGCTGAAGGTGGATGTGCTCACGCCGGAAACCTATCCCGCGCGCGGCGAGCTTGTGGGCGAGAACAACGCGCAGATCATTCGCAATGCCACCGCAAACATCATCAAGAACAGCATGGGAAAGCCCTACCTTGCGATGGACGGCGAGGTGTTCGAGAGCATCCTGCGTATCAAGGACGATAACGCGAAGCGCATCTACAATTCGCCCCAGGCGCATGAGCAGCTTGACGTGGTCATTCACCCGATGATGGAGCAGCTCTACGAGCGTTTCCGCGAGGACGTGAAGGCGGGCGACGAAAGCTCGTACGTGTTCCGGCACCACATCCATTCATGGGTCATGCAATTCAATGAAGGCTACGTTGACCGCTGGAGTCCCGACGACATCGTGGTCGACTACATCGCGTCCATGACCGACGACTATTTCATCGACCTTTTCAACTTCCTCTATCCCGAACAGGCCGTTCCGCGCTCGCAGCTTTACCATCCCTATTTCAGCTAGGGGCTTAGGGCGTCTTTGGCGGGCGCCTCCTGCCTGCGCGGCGTTCGAGTTTTGCTTATCTGCAGGTGGCGGCGTGGCGTTTGGGGCCGCCCGCGTGTTGGTGGCTTTCGGCTGGGTCACGCTCGGCTTTTCGCCTTCCTTTCAGGCGCTTTTCAGCCTCCGGGGTACAATGGGGTCAGGATGGGAAAGGAAGCGCGCATGCAGGTATTGGTAGTTGAAGACGATGTGCGGTTGGCGCAGGCCATCGGGCATATTCTTGAAGAAAAGCGTCACAGCGTCGATATCGTGCATGACGGCGCGGATGGACTCACGTGGGCATCAAGCGGCATTTACGATGTCATCGTGCTCGATGTGATGCTGCCCCGCATGGATGGTTTCGAAGTGGTGCGCGAGTTGCGCCGCAAGAAGGTGGCCACGCCCGTGCTCATGCTCACGGCACGCGATGCCACCCGCGACAAGGTGACCGGGCTCGATGCCGGCGCCGACGACTACCTGACGAAGCCTTTCGAGGTCGCCGAGTTTCTCGCGCGGCTGCGCTCTCTCACGCGCCGACAGGGCGAGGTGCAGTTCGAAGAGCTCTCTTTTGGCGATCTTGAACTTGACCTGGAAAGCTGCGATCTTTCGAGCAAAGGCCAGTCGATTCACCTGTCGTACAAGGAATTCTCGCTGATGCGCCTGCTTATGGCTGCGGCGCCTCAGGCGGTGCCCAAAGACACGCTTATCACGAAGGTGTGGGGCTACGATTCGTCCGCCGAGGGAAACAATGTCGAAGCATACGTTTCGTTTCTGCGCAAGAAGCTGCGCTTTTTGGGTTCGACCGTGAAGATCGCGACGCTGCGCCAGATTGGCTATCGGCTTGAAGAGCCCGAGGTGGCAGCTGGCGAGGCTGCGGAAGGGGCAGTCGGGGATGCGGCAGCAGCCGAGGCGTCCGGCGCGGCTGCGACCGGTTCACCTGCGGCTTCCTCCAGCAATAGCGACGCGGCCACCAAAGCGGAGGCATAAGCGATGCTCCAGAAGCTTCGGCGCAAGTTCATTCTCATTATCATGGCGCTTGTCACCGCGACGCTTGTCATTATGGTGGGCGTCATAGTGGGCATGAACTATCAGCAGCTCACGAGCGATGTCTATCAGACGCTCGAGTACGCGACGACTGAAAGTGCCTTTAGCGTGCCCGAATCCTTGGGGATTTCGATTGGCATGGGATTCGGCGAAGATCGTGCGGAAACCATCGTGTCGCAGGAGGACACGTCCGCCGGCAACGGCACGGATTCGGGAGATTCCTCCGGGAACAACAACCGCGAAAGCGCCGATGGCCAGGATTCCGATAGCTTCTCGTTCATAGAGCGGGTGAGCGGTGCGGACATGATGGCGGCGTCCATCTATCTGGTGGCGTCGGATGGCACGACGCAAACCGTCATGAATGCCCTCGAGCTCGATAGAAGCGTCGCAACCTCCGCCTTGCTGAGCGTTCTGGGCGACTGGGATTTCTCGAAGCCGTATGACGAATGCGCCATTGGCCATCTGGATGATGAAGACCTGTACTATGGCGTGCGCAATACGGGTCGGAATGCGAAGGTCGCTTTCATTAGCGGTTCATACGTGAGCGAATCGATAAGCGACCTTGCGGCGGGACTCATTGCCGTTTCGGCGGTCGTTTGGGCGATTTTCCTGGTCATCAGCGTTTTCCTGGCGCGTTGGGTCGTGCGGCCCGCCGAGCGCGCGTGGAATCAGCAGAGCCAGTTCGTTGCCGACGCGAGCCACGAGCTCAAGACTCCTCTCGCGGTGATGATGGCGAACAACTCGATCCTTCTTTCCAATCCGGATAAGACTATCGAATCGCAGCAGCGTTGGGTCGAGAGCAATCAGGCCGAGGCGCGTCAAATGCTTGCGCTGGTGAATGACATGCTGTTCCTCGCGCGGCCCGAGAATGTTGAACGCAAGCTTGTGCGCGAGACGGTCGACTTCTCCGCCATTGTGGAACGCAATGCCCTTCAGTTTGAGGCGGTTTGTTTCGAGCGTGAAATTCAGCTTGAAGATGATGTCACGCCGGGGCTGCATATGCTGGGCGATGCGAACCGCTTGCAGCGTCTTGCGAGTACGCTGATAGACAACGCTTGCAAGTATGCAGACCATCATGTGTCGGTGAAGCTATCGAAGGTGGGCAAGCAGCTGCATTATGTCGTCACGAATGATGGCGCTGTCATTCCCGCGGAAGATTTGCCGCATGTGTTTGACCGCTTCTACCGCGTGGATAAGGCGCGTGTGCGCAGCGAGGGTGGCGTGGGGCTTGGCCTCGCGATTGCCCAGGAGGTGGCGCATGAGCATGGTGGCACCATCACCGTGAAGAGTGATGCGGAATCGGGCACGGTCTTCACCGCGACTATTCCCTGCGCGCAGGAGTAAGCGCGCGAAGGGATGGATGGGCGGCGCGGTCTGCTGCTGCCGCTGGGTGGTCTGGCGTTGTTGCTGCTGTCGGTCTGCTGCTACCGGGACTGCCGCCGCTGGGAGGTTTGGCATCGCCGCCGTCGGGACTGAGGCTGAGGCCGCCGCAGCAATCGCCAGAGTCAGTGCCTTCCTTAGATTGACCAGACGGGAACCGCCTGCACATTTTGCGTTATGGGATACGGCTCTTTGGTCTGGCAAATCACGTGACCGAAGCCGACCTCGTAATCAGATAGCTCTTCCAGACAGACGAAATTCTTGATGGCAGTTGCGTTCACCGTTGCAGCTGTTTTCACTTCGACAGGGTGGAGGATGTGACCTTCCTGAATCACCAGATCGATCTCGTGCTTTTTGGAGTCGCGGTAGAACCAGACATCGCGCAGGTTGCCGCCTGCGTTCATATAGCTCTTGAGCACTTCAGAGACGACAAAGGTTTCGAACATGTGGCCAGCAACGGCGCCATTCTTCAGCTGGTCGGGCGTAATCCACCTGGTCAGATGGCAGGCGAGTCCTGTGTCCATGAAGAAGATTTTGGGCATCTTGGTGAGTCGCTTGTCGACATTGGGCCAGAAAGGATCGACGATGCGAACGATGTTCGAGGCCTGAAGTACCGACAGCCATGACTTGACGGTCTTATGGTCGGTTCCCGCTGCTGCCGCGACGTCGGAAGCGTTAAAGAGCTGGCCTGTTCTTGCGGCACAGGCGACCATGAAGTTGTAGAACTTCGTTTCGTCCTTGACGTTGATAAGCTCACGCACATCTCGCTCAAGATATGTTGAGACATAGTCGGAATAGAAGGAATCCCAGTTCATATCAGGATTCTGAAGCTCGGGCATTGAACCTCGATGGATGATTTCCCAGATATCGATATTGGGCGATGGTGCGTGGCTTGCCAGATCGACTTTTGAAGGGATGTAGGCGTGCGGCTCTGTGGCGTTGCCTAGAAGCTCTCTGAGGCTCAGCCCTGGCATCTGCAAGATCCGAATCCTTCCCGAGAGTGACTCGCTTACGCCATTCATCAGGTGATAGGTTTGCGATCCGGTGAGTACAATGCGGCCTTTCTCGTCTGATTGGTCGACAAGAAGTTTCACCGGCAGAAACAGCTCGGGCGCGCGCTGCACCTCGTCGATGATGAGCGGGAGGGTCTTCGAATCGAAGAACAGGGCAGCGTCCTGCTTTGCGAGTGCCCGTTCGCGTGCGTCATCCATGGTGACGTAGCTGAAAGTGTCTCCTAGATGCTGTTTGAGCGTGGTTGTTTTGCCGACCTGTCGTGCGCCGGTGACGAGCACGACCTTGCCCTGAGCGAGCATCGCATCGATGGTGGTCTCGATTTCACGCTTGATATACATGATGGCCTCCCTGGGTTTGTAACGCTATTATCCCAGGTTGTAGGGTGAGTAGTCAAATTTGGGAATACTATTCCCATCTTTCACCATTTGGTTGTGTTTAATCACAAGCGTGTTAGAAGGTTGTTTTGCCTTTCGTTCCTAAAGCGGCGCCTGCTGCACCTATGGGGCCGAATAGAATCACACCTGCGGCGCCTTTGCTGAGTGATAGAGCCTTTTTGCTGTTTGCGACTGCCTGGAAATTCAAAGATCCGCATGCAGGACATTTAACTGTTTTGCCCATATTGAGCCTTCTTTCTTCGAACATGAGAGTCGCTTGCTGATTGGGCAAACGCGATTACGCTATCAGGACGTCTGCGCTATACATATTTTACAAGCAATAGAGCGGGCGGTATTTGTGAGTCGCCCGTGTGGTATGTGCAATCACAGCTCATGTTTCGCCGCGTGAAGTCGCTAGACGCTGCGGTTCATGAGCCAGGGTGCTTCGTCGCCTTCTATTCTAGGAGGAAGAAATGAAACTATGCCAGAAATGCAGCTCCAGGCTGGAATACCTTTCCCATGCAACTGATTGTGATCCAGATGGCGTCTTATGCCCCTGGAACGCTGTGACCCAGACGTACGATCCACTTATGGACGATCCTCTAACCTATGAAATCATCCTTAAACCTGGTAACGAAATCAGCAAGCAATCGCTGAAGGCGGTATCAAAGGTGGCTGGGATGGGCTATATCGAGGCAAAGAGGCTGATTGAGGGCCAGGCAACGAAGATATTCGCAGGATTCGCAGATGAAATCATGACGAAGAAGCCCCCTCTAGACGAAGCGGGCGTGGAGTATGTCATCGTTCCCGATTATCCTTATCAATAGTGATGCGCCGCTGGTTAATGGCGGCAGTTTCAGGAATGACCCTGTATTGTTGAAGCAATACAACAATTTCAGAGCCGCCTATTGGAAATGGCGCGCCAAGCAGTACATCGAGGGGAGAATCTAATGAATGAGAAGATTTTCGAAATGGTTGCCCAGTATAAGGGGGACAGCTTTTTCACTTACGCCGAGTTCACTGATGAAGCTCGCGTAAGGGCGGAAAAGTCCTTAAACGTAATTCTGCCCGATCAGTACGTTGAATACCTCAAAGCGTTCGGGCATGGGGGGGTTGCAGGCGTCGAAATTCTCGGCATGGGGTGCGATGGCGCTATGATATTCGTTGACAGCACAACGCTTTATCGTGGTTACGGTCTGCCTGAAAGCCTGGTGGTCGTAGAAAACTGCGACGAGTGGCTCTATTGCATTGATTGCTCCAACGGTGCGGTGGTGTCCTGGGAAATCGGCGGGGATGTCAAGCCGGAGTTCGACTGCTTCGATGATTTCCTTCTGTCTGAGTATTCAGACGCGATAGAAAACCTGTAAGCAGGCTTATTGCTCCGAGCTGCAACTTCGACGTAACGGCACAACGAGATTCGCTGTGCCGTTACTGCCATTAAATTGTTGCGGGCGGCTTCCTGG
>CAVFFT010000021.1:0-9347 GCA_963621885.1 bacterium | reverse complement strand
TCGAATCGAAGGACTGGACGATGTTGGCGAGCTGGGCAAGGTTCTTGTCGATAGCCCCGAAACCGGTATCGGCGCCAACCGCGAAACGGTCCCAGCTTATCGTCTCCGGCTTGAACTTCGCATCAAGCAGGGCGTAAAAGCTTGTCCTTTTGCGCGCCACGCTTTCCAGTTGCGAGACGCCCGCGCGCGCGAATTCCCCCACGCCCGCTCGGTAGGAATACGGCTTCAACAGCCTCCTGACCTGGTCTTCCGAAATGTTTCCCTCGGTATCGACATGCGTGTAGGCCGGTCCTTTTATCGCATCGCGAGCAGAGCGCATGGCTCGGCGCGCGGCATAGATCACAAGCGCGACAATCAGCGCGATGACAACAAGGATGATGGCAAATATCGTGAGCACAACCTCCACGTCGCGCCTCCTTCCGTTAGGCTTCGTTCGCGCCATTATCTCATAGCGCCGTCATGCCGCGGTAATGCACGGAGAAAGTCCGCGAGACGCCTGCTCCGATTCCGCGATTACGCCTCGAGAGCGAAGGGCGTGGGCCAACCCACGCCCAAGGATGGCGGGCGCACGGCGGGAAGCCGTACGGACAGTGCAACCACTCGAGCCTCGAAAACGACAGCCGCGCTGCGACTTAGGCCTCGAGGGCGACTGTCGAGCCTTCCCGCCCCTTCGTCACGACGATCTTCCGGGGAATGTTCGCCTTCAGCTCTTCGACATGGCTGATGATGCCAATGAGCTTGGTGCCGCCCGAAAGGCTCGAGAGCAGGCTTATCGCGCCACCCAGGGCGCTCGAATCGAGTGAACCGAAACCCTCGTCCACAAACATGGTATCGAGCTCGATGCCGCCCACATGCTCTTGCACCACATCGGAAAGTCCGAGTGCGAGGCACAGCGACGCCTGGAACGACTCGCCGCCCGACAGCGACGACGCATCGCGGGCACGGCCGGTGAAGCTGTCAAGCACATAAAGCCCCAGACCCACCTTCTCGTTTCCCGAACCTTCGGAATGGCGAATGAGCTCGAAACGCCCTTGGGTGAGCAGCTTCAAACGATGGTTCGCCGCGTCTATCACCTGATCGAAATAGATGGCCTGCACCCACGCCTCGAAACGCAGCTTTGGCCGGCCGACAAGATTTCCCGTTGCCGCATCGGCAAGCTCTTTCACCCGCCCATAACGCTGTTGAATGTCATCGGTGCGCGCCATCGCCCCTTCAATGCGCGAAAGGCATGCCCGGTTGGCGTCAATGCGCGTTTTCAGGGCTTCCGCCTGCGCCTTCAAGTCATTCGCCTGATCATGGCAGGCGGCCATCTTCTTCTTGACCTCTTCTGGATCATCCGGGGGAATGGCAAGAAGCTGCTTCTGCGTCGCCTTGATCAGCTCGTCATTCGTCGTTATCGCTGCGCGATTCTCACGCACCGCAAGCTCGGCCGCATCACGCTTCTGCTGCAAAGCCGCCACTTCATCGAGCAGGGCTTCCAAATGACTCTGCGCTTCTTCAAGCCCAGCGAACGCAAGCCCTTCCCGCAAATGGCGCACGCGGTCATGGGCAAGCTCGGCTTCTTGCAGAAGTTTGCGAAGCGCTTCGCGCGTCTTTTCACGCTGACGGCGGGCCTCTTCCGCCTGCTCGCGGGCGGTGGCGTATTCCTCGCGCGTCTTCACAAGCGCCTCGGCGTCTTTCTCGAGCTGGGCGAAGCGACCCTCTTCCGCAGCCAGCTGCTTTTCTAGCTGCGCCTGCGCAGCGGCAGCCGTCGCCCAACGGGTCTCAAGCGCATCCGCGCTGCCGTTTTCTTCCGCAAAGCGTTTGACTTGCTCTCGCTTTTCCTCGAGAAGCGCCACCGCGCGACCCGCTTTGAGCGAAAGCTTGTCGGCTACCGCACGGGAAGCCTCCTCCACATCAGCTGCCGCATCAATCGCCTCATCGCTCGGAATCTCGCCGCCCGAAGCCTCCACCTGCGCCAACTGCGGATGATCGCAGGAGCCGCACACCGGACAAGGCTCGCCTTCTTGCAGATCGCGTGCCAACAAGCCGGCGCGCCCCGCCCGCTGAAGTCGCCGCAAGTGGGAAAGCGCGGCCGCATCACGATCATGCTGCTTTTCCGCCTGCGTGAATGCCTCTTGGGCAGTACGCGCCGCCGACGTCGCCTTGGCCTCTTCCTGCATAAGCTTCTGAAGGCGCTCTTTCTGATCAGCCACCTGATGCGCCTCACGCGTCGCATCGGCAAGCTGATTTCGCAGCTCGTTCAGCGCCGCCTCGCCACGAGCGGCCCGCATGTCGGCGCCCTCGAGAGCGTGCGCCTTTTCCTCCAGGCGCGCTTCCGTCTCCTGCGCGGTGGCTTCCGTCTTCTCGGCATCAGCATCCGCCTGTTTCGCCTGCTGTGAGAAACGCTGCGCCTGAGCTGCGGCTTTCTGCATTGAGGCTAGCGTCCGATAGCTCTCGAGGCTTCCCTCAAGACGCGCCACCTGTGCCTGCTTATCCTTGCGAGTCGCGTCTTCTTGTTTGCAGGTGGCAAACGCCTCTTCAAGCTGCGGCAACTCTGCCTTGAGTGACTCCTGTTTCTGGTTCAGGCCCACAAGATCGGCCTGCAACTCCGCACGCGTTTGCAAACGCGTCAAGACCGTGCGCGCATCGCTCCATTGCACCCGAAGCTCTTCGATGCGCGCCTCCAGCGCTTCGTACGCCGGCTCGTCTTCCGCGAGCAGCTGACGCAAGGCTTCCGCCAACCAGCCTGCCGCGGACGTTCCCCCCGCGCGCCGCTCTTTCAGTTCGCTCGCAACCGCGCTTCCTTCCGGAAGAATCGCCTGATCGCAGAGAGCATCCATCCGCGTCTTTAGCTCGCCCGCATCACGTTCAAGCGCCCGCGCGGCATCAGAAAGCCGCTTCTGCAAAGCCTCATAGGTACCAGTGCTGAAAAGCGTACGGAATATCGCCTCACGCGTATCGGTATCGGCGGTGAGCAGCTTGCGGAATTCCCCTTGAGCAATCATCACGATCTGGCGGAACTGGTTGCAGTCGATGCCCAGCAGATCCTCCACCACGATATTCACGCGCTTGACACCGGTGACGACCGTGCCATCAGGCATTATCATTTCCGCATCAGCCCGCTGGCGCGTCTCGCCCTCGCCGCGCTCCTTCGCGCGGATGTAATCGGGATTGCGGCGAATCTCATAGGTCTGACCCCGGTAATCGAAACTCAGCTTCACAAAGGTCTTTGCCGAAGGCGCCGCGTAATCGCTGCGTAGACTCGCCGTCGTGCGCGCGCCATTGCGGGCATCGCCACTCGTCTGGCCAAAGAGCGCAAAGCAAATTGCGTCGAAAATCATCGTCTTGCCGGCGCCCGTGTCGCCGCACACCAAATACACCCCGCCGGTGCCCAGCGCGGTGAAATCAATCTCCGTCTCGCCCGCGTAGGGGCCGAGCGCACTCATCGTCAGTTTCAGCGGCCTCATGCGCTCACCTCCCGCGCAGCGTCTTCAACCATCGCCTGCTGCTCGTCATCGAGCTCTTTCTCCATTTGCTCCTGGAAGAAACGCGCAAAAAGGTCGGGCAGCGACATCTTCGCCGGATCAGCCGCATGGCTCACCCGCTCCCCTGTTGGAGCCACCATGCGCCTTTCGTAGTCGAGAGCGAGCGCGTTGGGATACACCTCACGCACGCGCGTCATCGCGTCGAGCTGGGGATGTTCATCGGTCAGCGTGAGGTGAAGGTAGTCTTCGTGCGCCGGCGCCACGTACGCGGAAGACACCGCGTCGTCCGGCGAGGCCGTGGCATCCGGCGCCGCATCGCGGTTCGCCGTCACATTTGCGTTCTGCGCGGTCGCGTCTTCGGAACCCGCCGGATCATCCGCCACACCATCCATCCCCGCCGCGAGAAGCTCAAGAAGCGTTCCCTTGAGTTCGCGCACATCATGAAGGGGAACAAGGGAAATGGAACGCCACGAGATACAGGAGCCCGTCTCGCCTGCCGCGTCTTTCGGCCCCACGTCCACGAGCAGCGCGCTCTTCCCATACCGTGCTTCCGAAAAGGAATACTTCAAGGGCGAGCCCGCATAACGCACCGTATCGCGGCCCACCCGCTGCGAGCGGTGCACATGGCCGAGCGCCACGTAATCGAAAGGCGCGAAGACCGACATGTCCACCGCGTCAAGACCGCCAAGGCTTATCTCGTCGTCGGCGCGGTCGGGCGCCCACCCCGCCGCAACCACGAACTGATGTGCCACGGCGATATTGCGCTGCGATTCGTCTATGGCGCAGGACGAAACAACCGCATGCAAGGCTGCGGAATAGTCGTCGTCGATTTCCACCTCCGGAAAATGACGGCGCACATCGCCCGGACGCAAAAAGGGTATCGGCCAGAAATTCACCGGCCCCCAATCGTCATGCAGAACAACCGGCTCAATGACGCCATCGTAGACCGGCGGGAAAAAGACCCCCTCGCGCCTGAGCAAGCCCTGCGCATAAGCGACGCGCTCAGCGGAATCGTGGTTGCCCGGTATGCCAATGACGCGGCATCCGGCGTCCGCCACATCCTGGAGGAAGGCGTCGAACAAGCCAACCGCCTCCGCACTCGGGGCCGCCTTGTCGTAGATGTCACCCGCGATGACAAGCGCATCCACCTGCTCTTCCCGAATGATGCGCGTCACCTGGGAAAGGATATGCCGCTGGTCTTCGGCAAGCGACACACCATACATGCGCTTCCCGATATGCAAATCGGCCACATGCAGAAATCGCACCTTCGTCCCCCTTCGCTCTGGCGGCAGTTCCGCCCTTATGAAAAGAGGCGCCCGGCAAGAACCGGACGCCTCCCTGAATGCCTTTGCGACTTTCGCTTACAAGAGCTATCGCATTGCGCGAATTTTGCCCTCAGAAAGCCACACACGAGCCTCGCTTGCACACGCGCGCCTTACATCAGGCGCATGCCCACTTCCTTCAGCTGACGGCTCGTGACCGGCGTCGGGCTCTCCTGCATGAGGTCGGTGCCGGAGCTCGTCTTCGGGAAGGCGATGACGTCGCGGATGGAATCCTTGCCTGCAAGCAGCATGATCAGACGGTCGAGGCCAAGCGCGATACCACCATGCGGCGGAGCGCCATGCTCGAGCGCGCCAATGAGGAAGCCGAACTGCTCGTTGATCTGCTCTTCGGTCAGACCCACGCGGCGCAGGATACGACGCTGCTCTTCCGGCTGATGGATACGCAGCGTGCCGCCGCCCGCCTCGTAGCCGTCCATGACGAGGTCATAAGAGTAGCTGCCGCAGGCCAGCGGGTCGGACTCGATCTTGTCGAGGTCCTCGCGACGCACCTGCGTGAAGGGATGATGCTCAGCGACGTAGCGCTTCTCGTCCTCGTCCCAGCGGAACATCGGGAAGTTCACAACCCACAGAAGCGCATGGCCCTTGCGCTCGATGCCAAGCGCGTCGGCCATATGCAGACGCAGCGCCGAAAGAACCGCGTTCGCCACATCGGCCTTGTCGGCCGCGAACAGAACGAGGTCGCCCGGCTGAGCGTCGACTGCTTCCTTCAGGCGAGCATAGGTCTCGTCGTCGAAGAACTTGATGATCGGGCTCTTCTCCTTGCCATCGCTCGTGAAGGCAATCCAAGCCATGCCCTTCGCGCCATTGTCGGAAGCGATGTTCGCAAGCTTGTCGATCTCGCCACGGCTCCAGTCGCCAGCGCCCTTCGCGTTGATGGCCTTCACCACGTCACCGCGCTCGGCAACCTCGGCGAACACCTTGAAGCCGCAACCCTTGACGATGTCGGTCAGGTTCACGAGCTCCATGCCGAAGCGGACGTCGGGCCTGTCGCAACCAAAGCGCTCCATAGCCTCGGAGTACTGCATGCGCGGCAGCGGGAAGGGATGCTCAACGCCGATCTCCTCGAAGACCTCTTTCAGCACGTCTTCCATCATCGTCAGGATGTCCTCTTCATGAATGAAGGACATCTCAATGTCAACCTGCGTGAACTCCGGCTGACGGTCGGCGCGCAGGTCCTCGTCGCGGAAGCAACGGGCGATCTGGTAGTAACGCTCGAAGCCGGAAATCATAAGCATCTGCTTCATGAGCTGCGGGCTCTGCGGCAGTGCGTAGAACTTGCCCGGGAGCAGGCGCGAGGGAACGATGAAGTCGCGAGCGCCTTCAGGCGTGGACTTACCCAGAATGGGGGTTTCCACCTCGACGAATTCGCGCTCGTTCAGAGCCTTGCGCAGTGCCTGGGCAACGGTGTGACGCAGCTTCAGGTTCGCGTACATCTCGGGGCGACGCAGGTCCATGTAGCGCCACTTCATGCGCAGATCCTCGCCGGTCTCGATGCCGTCTTCAATCGCGAAGGGCGGCGTCACGGCGCTGTTCAGAATCTCGACCGTGCGCACCATCACGTCAATCTCGCCGGTGGGCATGTCGGGGTTCACGTTCTCCTCGGAACGGGGACGCACATAGCCGTCCACCTTGATGACCCACTCGCTGCGCATGCGCTCGGCGTCTTTGAAGCCTTCCGCATCGACCACATCGGGGTCGAAAACGCACTGCGTCTTGCCCGCGCGGTCGCGCAGGTCGACGAAAATCAGGCCACCATGGTCGCGGCGGTGAGCAACCCAACCGGTCAGGGTCACCTCGGTGCCCACATCCTCACTGCGCAGTTGGCCGCAGGTATGCGTATGCATGCAATATTCGTTACTGAAGTCGGTCATGAAGCGTCTTCTTCCTCTCCTCTAACTAGCCCGCTTATGATATACCGCGCCCCTCTTCTGAGGAAAACGAAACGGCGATTATTCACGATAATTGGCGCTTTGCCCCAGTTTCCCCCACGCCCGGCGTTCAAGCGAGTCGATTACCCGGCATTGTACTGGTGCGCCGCGTCGAAGCCATCCGGCAGCGCGCGTTCCTAGTCGGCAAAACCCTGGGCTTTCGCCGTCTCGCTGTCGATGAAATCCGAAAGCATCCGCACCGCTCCGTCAATGGGAACCGTGAACTCGTGATGGCTCGTCATATTGCGCACGCGGGCAAGGCCGGCCGCCACCTCATCGGGTCCCAGCACGACCACGTAGTCGGCGCGCAGCTTGTCGGCCTGCTTGAACTGGCCTTTCAGGCTGCGATGCTGATGGTCGACGTCGCAACGCATGCCGCTGTCGCGCAAGCTCTGCAGAATGGAGAAAGCCAGAGGACGCACGGAATCATCAACGCAGGCGATGTAGAAATCAAGCTTCTGCGCCGGCGCAAACTCGAAGCCGTTGGCCTGGAGCGCAAGCAGGCAGCGCTCGTAGCCCAGCGCGAAGCCGAAGCCCGGAGTCGAAGTGCCGCCGATCTCCTCCATCAGTCCGTCGTAGCGGCCACCGCCACCGATGGCGTTCTGGCTTCCCATGCCTTCCGTGACCTGAACCTCAAACACGGTACGCGTGTAGTAATCGAGGCCGCGCACCAGCGTGTAATCCTCGATGAACTGCAGATTCGCGGCGGAAAGATACTCTTTCACCGTGTCGTAATGTTCATGGCATTCATCACACAGATGGTCGACAATGCGCGGCGCCTGGGCCATGACCTCGCGGCATTCCTCCTTCTTGCAGTCGAAGGCACGAAGCGGATTCGTCTCCGCACGGCGGCGGCAATCCTCACAAAGCCCCTCGGCATGCGCGAGGATGAAGTCGCGCACCATATCGCGATAGACCGGGCGGCAATTCTTGCATCCCATCGAGTTGACAAGCAGACGCACCGCGCCCACCGGAATGCCAATGGCCTCGTAGAAGCGCATGAGCATGATGATGGCCTCGGCATCGATCGTCGGCTCGGCAGCACCGAGGCATTCAACGCCCACCTGATTGAACTGGCGCTGGCGTCCCTTCTGCGGACGCTCGGCACGGAACATCGGCCCCGCATACATGAGCTTGACCGGCGCGCCACCCTGGCTCACCAGGCCATTCTGCGCAACGGCGCGCACGACGCCCGCCGTGCCTTCCGGTCGCAGCGAAAGGCGGCTCTTGCTCTTGATATGGCCTCCCGCAAGAAGCGTCTTCAGGTTCTCGCCTGAAATGGCGGAGAACATCTCCTTCGACACCACATCGGTCGCCTCGCCAATGCCGCGCACGAACAGATTCGTCTGTTCGAAGATCGGCGTCTCGATGGGCACGTAGCCATAGCGCCCGAACATCTCAACGGCGGTCTGCTGGAACTTGTGCCAAAATGCCGCCTCATCAGGAAGAAGGTCGAAGGTGCCCTCTGCTCTTTGAATGCCTGCCATCGTTTTCCTTTTCCCTTCCTAGAGATATGTCCCGCTCGCGTACACTTCCGTGGCGCCGCCGATGCCCGCAAGGATGACGCCGGTCAGCATGGTGAAGAGGATGAGGTTCAGCACGACTCCGATGCCGAAGCCGATAACCGACCACAGAATCGCATCGTGCTTCACCTGTTCGCTCTTGTCAGTATTCGTAAGCCAGGCGATAAGCATGCCGGGGATATTCAGCAGCATGCCCACGACAAGCCATCCGAATTTCTTGCCGCCCGTCAGACCCGCGGACGCCGGAGCAACGCCGGGCTGCGCGTAGGTCACGACGCCAGACTGGGCGTAGGTGGGAGCGGGCTGCGCATAGGTTCCGCCACCAGGCTGAGCGTAGGTGGGAGCGGGGCTTGCCGGCGCCTGGTGCCAGGGGCTATTTGCCGGCGCCTGTTGTCCCGCGTTCGCATACGAACCGTATTGGCCAGCCTGGCCAGCCGGCTGTGCGACCGGCTGTGCGACCGGAGGCGTCTGGGACTCCGGCTGCGTGCCCGCCTTCACCCAAGCGTCAACGCCCGCTTGCGTGCCCGTATCCGCTTGCGTGGCAACGGGAATTCCCGCAGGCGGCTGCGAGACGGCCGACTGTTCGCTTACATTGCCCGCAGTATTGTTTTGAGCAGCTGCTTCGGCGGCCGCGTACGGATTTCCCGCGGCGCTCGCGCTCTGTGCGCTCTTGTCCAGTTCGTCTGCCATCCCGATTCCTTTCGTCAGCACGCCTGCTCGCAAGCCATACCCTGAGCCTGCGCGACAAGCGCTTCTGCAACTTTGAGACCATCGACTGCCGCAGACGTGATGCCGCCTGCATAACCGGGGCCTTCCCCACAAGGGTACACGCCGGTGTGGCCCGTCGTTTGTCCGTCGATTATACCCACATGTAAAATGGCCTGATAGTCGTCTGCACGAAGTATGCGCACGGGCGAAGACGAGCGCGTTTCAGGCGCCGTCATGATCGCGCGCGGATTCGCAAAACCTCGCAATTTGTGGTCGAGTTCCGGAAGAGCGCGTTCGAGCGCGGAAGCCACAAAGGGCGGCAAGCATTCATGCAAATCGCAGGGCACGACACCACGCGCATAGCTCGGCTGGGGCGCG
>CAVFFT010000020.1:0-45636 GCA_963621885.1 bacterium | reverse complement strand
CTTCCATCTTTGCGCGATTAATTCTCTCAGTGAATAAATGAGGTCTGATTTGGGAACATCGTTGCGCCGCCGTTTCACTATATTTGATACGGCTGGTAATGGAGGCAGCGGAGGTGGGTATGTCATACGCTGAGAAAATGAGCCCGCGGCATGTGGGAATAGTCGTCGCCTGCTGTCTTACGTGTGGCATTCCTGCTGGTATGCTCATGAACACGGCTGGGATATTCTATCCGATCATTGCAGACGATTTGGGTGTTCAAACGGCGGAAATCAGCGCGTGGATGGCCATTTGCTTTCTGTCCTCAGCGATATTTCAACCGATATTTGGCAATATAGTTGGACGAGTTCATATGCGCACGATGATGCTCTTTGGCTCGCTCATCGCAATCGGCGTGTTTGCCGCTTTCGCTCAGGCGAGCGAACCCTGGATATTCTGGCTTGCTGCCATTTTCACCGGCATCACCTTTGCGACCTGTCTTTCTGTTGGTCCGGCGACACTGGTTAACCGCTGGTTCAATAAGCATGTTGGCCTGATTATGGGTGTGGTTGCTGGCAGCTCTGCACTGGGCGGCGTGATATTCATGTTTGTGGGACAGGCCATTATCGAGTCGATAGGCTGGCGGATGGCCTATTGGGTCTACAGCGCGGTTATCTTGATTGTGTGCGTTCCCATGGTGCTGCTGCTTGTGCGTGATGATCCTGCCAGTTGCGGTCTTCTTCCCTATGGCAAGCCGGCAGTGGAAGATGCGGGGCGGGAATCCGAAGCGGCGCCGTCGAGCGACGACAAGGAACTGCGTCGTGCTGCGGCGGCGTGTATGCGTACACCTGCGTTTTTCTTGCTTATCCTTGCCGGTTTCCTTATGAACGTGGCTGGTCAAGTGAACGGCTATTTCCCCAAGTATGTGTACTGGATCGAGGACCAGGCGGCAGCGGGAATCATGCCGATGGCTTTTGTCACGGGCGTCGTGCTGTCTTCGCTTACGCAAGGGGGAAGCGCGGTTGGAAAAGTGGCGCTGGGCGCCTTTTCGGATCTTTCTGTTATGAAGGCGCTTTGCCTCTTATGCGGTTCAGGCGCGTTTGGCTTGATTTGCGTGTGGTTATTCCCCGATTCAGCCCTCATTGTGCTGGGCGCTTTCATCTTCGGCTTCTTCCTCGCGTCGGTGTTGGTTCTTATGCCGATGCTGGTACGTGAGGTATTCGGCGCGGGCAGACTGTATCCGCTGCTCTACGCGCGAGCGGCGGCGGGGCCCGCACTTGGTGGCGCTTTTGCGAATCTGCTGTGGCCCACGATCGCTGACAACATGGGCGGCTTTGATGTCGTTTTCGGCCTTGCTCTTGTGATGGTGGTCGTGATATTCGTATCCGCTTTCATCGCGCTGCGTTTGCCGAAGCGCGAGCTGCTCTGGGTGGACTAGCGCTTGTAGGTGCGAGCTAATAGATTCGCGAGTGCTTGCCGCTCCGATTGGGACGATTTACGAGTGGGGAACTGTTCACGAGCGCTGGTTGCTCAAGCGGGGAAAGACTCGCGAGCATAAGGAGCTCCAGGCGACCGATTCTGTCGGCGTAAGCTGGGTGTGGGGTCTCGCGAGTGCGTTCGTATGCGCGAATTGTGCAGCTTGGATGGACGAGCAACTTCTCATTGACAGACCCGCATTCCGGTCGCATAATACCACCTGTTGCATTTGATGCGCCCTTACCTCAGCTGGATAGAGGGACTGACTACGAATCAGTACGTCGCAGGTTCGAATCCTGCAGGGCGCACCACTTCTAAATCTCCGGTCAGCATTTCTGCTGGCCTTTTTTATTTCCCAAGCTAGGCGGAAGCGCGCTTCAGCATCCTTCCGCGCCAGATTGCAAACCCGCCTGATGTGCAGTGCATGGGAGCTCTTGGCGAAGCGGAAGCGCGCTTCAGCGTCCTTTCGCGCCAGATTACAAACGGGTTGAACGGCTCGGGTCGATGCTCATAGTCTGGAAATGCTGTTCCATGTATTGGTCGCCATAGTGCTCGGCAAAGAATTCGGCAACGGGCGTTTGCGGCTGTTCGCCAACGGAGCGAAAGTACCAGCAATCGAAGGAAAGAAGCGTCATGACGATGTTCACGAGCATGAACAGCGAAAACACCGTCGTGATGATATAGCGGCGGTTCCAGGGAATCATATTGATGAGCTGAAGGACTCGCGGCAGGCATGCGCGCACCCACCAGAGCCCCAGCAGTCCCCAGCAAACCATGTGCGTGATGTCGGTGCGCCCGTCGAAGTTAAGGGGTTCGCCCGAATAATCCCAGGCCAAGATGCCAAATGCAAACTGGAAGAACCAGCTCACCGCGAATTCGAATGCGCCGCCGACAATCGCGGAAGCCAAAAAGGTAATGATGACGCTCTTCTGGCAGAAGCGGTTGAGCGCAATCGTAAGCAGCACGGCGCCCACGCCATAGATGGGACTGAAGGGTCCCCACAGCATGCCGGTTCTGTTTTCGAACACGCCCGCATTCAGAATCGGGCAAATGATGCTTTCCATCACAAGGCCAAGAATGGACGCGACCACGAAAATCCAGAACAGATTGAAGAAGTTGAGAGAGATGTAGCCTTCGCCCGTCTTGTCGAGGCCAAGGGTTCCCTCCTCAGCATCCACCTTGTCTTGAAGCTGCGCCTCCTTGATCTGCTTGCGGCGTTCTTTCATAAGCGTCGGATCGAGGTAGGTGGCCACAACGAGCATGAAGACGAAGGTTCCGAAGTCCCATAAGAGGTAGATCCTCATGCCGATAGCCATGAGTTGCAGAACCATTGACGCGATTGCGAAGCCGGTAAGGATGTAAGCCTGCTTGGCCGCACCGGTCCTTTTGCCTTGCAGGAGCCTGACGCCAAAGATGAAGAAGCCCGCGGAGTAAAGCACCTCGACGATAACGAAGATGATATATAGTACGAGCGTGTGGATTGAAACGTCTATCGAGAGGTCGATGGGATTGCCGGAAAGGTACAGTCCGAAGTAGCCAACCGCGATGAAGGTGGCGATGGCGACGATGCCTCCGCCAAACACTACGCAAAGAACGCCGAAAACCTTAAGCAAAATGGGGATGCGCTTATCGAGTTGTTCAATGGTCTTTGTCACCGCGTGCTCCTTTGCGTTTGCTTTAACGAGCGAGAAAAAATGCCTGTCAACAGGCGCTTACCGCCACTCCCGGATAATGCGGGCATTTGACAGGTGCATGACAACGCGCCGGTTGGTTGTCCCTTATAGTTGAACCTTACTATAAGGGAAGGAATATAACATTATGGGTTCGCTTGAAGTACAAAAGGTGGTCTACGGGACTCCCTTGGCGGAGCAGGTGAACAATCTTTACACGAACGCTTTTCCTCGTGAGGACAAGTTCGCCTTTGATGGAGTTTGCCGCTTTACCAAAAACAGCGAGGTTGCGGAATTCGCCGCCTATCTGGACGAAGGCACGTTTTGCGGTTTCACTTTCACGCTGAAGAGCGGCAAATACGTTTACGTGCTCTATATGGCAACCGATGTGTCCATCCGCTCGAAGGGCTACGGCACGCGCATTCTTACGCGCCTGAAAGAGGTTTACCCCGATGCGCAGTTCGTCCTCGACATCGAGCTGCCGTGCAAGTATGCGGAGAACGCCGAGCAGCGTTTCCGCCGCCGCGATTTCTACGAGCGCAACGGCTTCTGGTGCACGGGTGACGTCTTTGGCTACGATGACAGCTTGTATCTCATCATGACGACGGGTGACACCTGGAATCTGGATGACTTCATGGAGAAGGCGCGCGAGGGATACGGCTTCCTATGCAACTACTATTTTGGTGACATCCACCACTGCGATGACGAGGTGCGCAAGCCGGCTGATCGGGACGTGACGATTGTCGAATAACTGCGCGTGAGACATCCGTGGTTTGCGTAACTGGGGGCGAAAGCCCCTTTTTCTTTTCCCGAAAACGAGTGGGTGTTGCGCGCGTTGCCGCGTTGCGGAGGCGCTGCGCCGCAGGAGAGGTGAGGCTCCTGAGGTTCTTGAACAGACGCGCTGCGAATAGACCGCGCAGACCGCGCGCTCACCTGTGGCCCTAGGAGCGTACTTCGGGAGGAATCACGAGGCGTGCGATCACGGCGACGATTCCCGCGATCATGGACGGCACGAGCACCGACAGCACGGGATTGAAGTCGGTGGTCATTCCGGCATGAAGCCAACCGGCGGCAAATGAGGCCGCCATAAGAAGGGCGGTGGCCAGCAGTATTCCCGCAATCGCAAGAGAGGTGCGGCGTCTGCTGGTGAGCGCGCATATCAAAGCGGCGCCAAGCCAGCTTGCCATCACTATCCAGGTGGTGGGATCGCATGCCAACGTGAGCGCGTTTTGGGTTGTGCGTTCGGCATCAAAAAGCCCCAGGGGGAAACTCCAGCCAACGATGTTTCCCGAACCGCAGCAGCCAAGGCAAAGAGCCATCAGCGCGGCATAGAGGGCATTTGCCATGGCGGTGCTCGGTCGGGAAAGAAAACCGCAGATGAAGGGCGCGAGCGGTCCCAATCCCACGGCGCCTACGAGGCTTTCGGAAAGCGCGCCAACGGAAGAGGCGTCATCTTCCAAACCGGCTCGCAGCCACCAGACGAGCGTTAACACGCCGAATGTCGCACCGAGCGCATATGCTTTGCAGGCAATGAGCGCGGCGACAAGGGCGACGGGCCCGAGAACGCCCGCCCGGCGAGGACTAATCGCGGCACATGCGGCTGCTGCGGCGATGATTGCCCAGCTCAGCGGGCTTGATAGGCCGCCGAGAACGCTTATCGCGCTTACTCCTGCGCAGGTGAGCACACCGACCTCCACTGCGGCAGCGCCGCGGAGCAGCGCCGATTTTGCGCGCGGGCTTAGTTGGCGTCGGGGACGGGGAAGCCGATGCGAGGTCATTTCCGGTTCGCGTCCTTCATCGAAGATTTCCTGCATGAAGGCGGCAAGCTGCTTTCGCCCCTTTTGCGCATCGCCCAGATAGCAGTCCATTTCCTCCGCGAAATCGGCAACGGTGTCGTAACGCTTTTCGCGATCGGGATTGAGCGCGTAGAAGATGACATCGTCTATCTCGGCGGAAAGGCCCTCAAGGCAGAGCGACGGCAGAACAATCTCGGCGTCCTCAATGCGGTCGAGGGCCTGCGAGAGATCTCGCGCGAGAAACGGGTTTTCGCCTGAAATCATTTCGTAGCTCAAGCTGGCAAGCGCCCATTCGTCGCAGCGGCCGTCGAGCGGTTCGCGCATGATCTGCTCGGGCGGCATGTAGCCGATGGTTCCTCCCGCTGCCGATTGATAGCCCTGCGCATCGGAAAGTCGCGCCAAGCCGAAGTCCATCACCTTCACCTGGCCCTCGTGGTTGATCATCACGTTGTCGGGCTTGATGTCCAGGTGAAGAACCTGATTCTCGTGGGCATAGCGCAGAGCTGCCGCGACACCGTCGAATATGGCCGTCACCATATCCACCGTGATGCCGTCTCCCAGTTTCGCGAGAAGCTGCCCAAGCGTGAGGCCGTCGACGTACTCCATGATGAGGTAGGCGATGTTGTCGCGCACCTCGAAATCGTAGACCGTGACGATATGGGGGCTCGCGAGCAGCGCGGCGGTGCGCGCCTCGTCGAGGCCGGTGAGCGCCGTTTGCGGCAGGTCGTTCACATCGTCAAGCACGATGCCTTGACGTGCCGCGAGAGACGAAAGGTCAATCTCCTTCACCGCCACGCGGCGTTGCATGCGGGCGTCCCACGCGAGCTTGACGCTCGCGAAGCCGCCGGAACCCGCTTCTTGCAGCACGCGATAGCGACCCAGAATCGTTGTCTGGTCCGCGGTTTCCGCTTCCATCGGCGCAGCTGGCGTGTGCATGGTCGTATTGGGTTCCCTTTCGTGAAGACTCTTGTCTTCCGATGATACGTCAGGCGGACCCCTTCCCGTATCGCAAGGGGAAGAGCGACAGAAAAAGCGCCCGCTTGCGAGTGTGCCGTATTTCTTACGCGGTGGGGCCGAGAAGAGCGGCGATCTTGCCGAGCAGCGGCTCGAAGCTCACGCCACGATTCTGGAAATCGGGCTGGTAGGAGGTGATGCCCATCGCTTCCGGTACGAAATCGCTGGCGAAACGGGTCGCCTCAGCGAGATCGCAGCCCGCCATGATAGTGGCAAGAAGGGTACTCGTGAACAGGTCGCCCGTGCCATGAAGCATGTAGGGGAGCTTCTCGTTCACGGTCTCGGTGAACTCAACCGAGTCGCCCTCGATGTAGTTGCGGATGAGCCCGTCGCCGCGCTCGATGCCCTTTAGCACGACGTTCTTCGCGCCCTTTTCGCGCAGGCCGTCAATCATTTCGTGGACTTTCGCCTCGTCGATATTGGCGCCCGGCCATTCGATGCCGAGGATGATGCTCGCCTCGGTGAGGTTGGGCGTGAGGATGTCGGCGCCCTCGGCGAGTTGCGCCATTGCATCGCAGAGCTCCGGCGTGTAGGTGGGGTAGACCTTGCCATGGTCAGCCATCACCGGGTCGACCACACGCAGCGCCTGCGGGTAGGTCTCGTACAGGTCGCGAATGCGCGCCACCTGCTCCGCATCGCCGAGGAAGCCGGAGTAGACGGCATCAATCTCGACGCCGATCGTCTTCCAGGCGTCGGTGTAGTCCTTCAGGATGGCGGTCGTGTCATGCATGTACCAGCCGGGGAAGGCGGTATGGCTGCTGAAAAGACCGGTGGGAACGGGGCAGACGTCGCAGCCCGCTGCGGAAAGCACCGGGATGGCGACACCGAGCGAGCACTTTCCGTAGCCGCACAGGTCGTGGACTGCCGCGATGCGCGGGATGTAGTGGTCTTTTCTTTCGTAGAGCCTTTCAGCCATGGTTTCTCCAATCATTGCCTGTCGATTTCGCGCTTACTATACGCTGGACTGGACATGCGTCCATGGTCAGTTCATGAGAAAAAAACAGGACCAGATGGTGAAAAGGGCCAGGGCGTTTAACGCTGCTCGTTCGGGTCTTCGTCGTCGATCTCTTCGAAGAAGTCGAAGGAGTCTTCGGTCTTCGGGCGGTCGCGGAACTTTTTGCGCGTACGGCGTTCCATGACGAAAGCGAGAAGCGTGCAGATCACAAGAAAGACGAGGATCGAAATGCCAATGCCTTCGTAGGTTTCGAATATGAGGTGATAAAGCGCGTCAAGATCCATGGTAGTCCTTTGTGCTTATGAGGTGTCTCGCTGTCTGTAGAGTATACTTTAGCTTTCCCGTGAGCGCCCGGGGTTGGCCGTGGGCGCCCGGATTTGCCGGATATCAGGAGGATTGTCGACATGTTGGATCTGCGTTACGTTCGCGAAAACCTGGATGACGTTGCACGCGCGATGGAGAATCGAAATGCGCATTTCGACGCGCAGCGTTTCACCGAGCTTGATGAGATGCGCCGCTCAGCGATATCCGAGGAGGAGAGTCTTCAGGCGCAGCGCAATAAGACGTCCAAGGAAATCGGCGCGCTGATGAAGCAGGGCGACAAGGAGAAGGCGGAAGCGGCCAAGGAAGAGGTCCGCGCGATCAACGAGAAGCTCGCGCAGGCAAGCGAGCGCCGCGCGCAGGCCGACAGCGCTCTGCAGGAGCTGCTGCTTGCGACGCCGAACATGCCCGACGCCACGACGCCGATCGGCAAGGATGAGAACGACAATCCCGAAGTGCGCCGCTGGGGCACCCCGCGTGATTTCGCTGCCGAGGGCATCGAAATGAAGCCGCACTGGGACCTGGGCACCGACCTGGGCATTATCGATTTCGACCGCGCGGTGAAGCTGGCGGGAAGCCGCTTCATTCTGCTTGGCGGTCTCGGCGCCCGCCTCGAGCGCGCGCTCATCAACTTCATGGCGAACACGCATGTTGACCGTGGCTACAAGGAATGGTGGCCGCCCGCGATGGCGAACGCCACGACCCTGACCGGTACCGGCCAGCTTCCGAAGTTCGAAGACGACCTGTTCAAGACGCGTGAGGGCATGTACCTCATCCCCACCGCCGAAGTGCAGCTCACGAATATCCACGCAGGCGAGGTGCTTGAGGCTTCCGACCTGCCGATGAAGTATTGCGCCTACACCCCCTGCTTCCGCGAGGAGGCGGGCAGCGCGGGCCGCGACACCCGTGGCCTCATCCGCGTCCACCAGTTCGACAAGGTTGAGATGGTGAAATTCGCGAAGCCCGAAGAGAGCTTCGACGACCTCGAGACCATGGTGCAGGATGCCGAGAACATCCTGCAACTTCTGGGCTTGCCGTACCGCGTCATCAGCCTGTGCACCGGTGACATCGGATTCTCTTCCGCAAAGACCTACGACCTCGAGGTTTGGCTCCCGAGCTACAACGGCTACAAGGAGATTTCGAGCTGCAGCGACTGCGTCGACTTCCAGGCGCGCCGCGCGAACATCCGCTATCGCGACCCCGAATCCTTCAAGGGCACGCGTTTCGTTCACACGCTGAACGGTTCGGGCCTGGCGGTTGGCCGCACGATGGCTGCCGTTATGGAGAACTATCAGCAGGCAGACGGAACCATCAAGGTGCCGGATGTGCTCGTGCCTTACATGGGCGGTGTCGAGGTCATCGGCCCCGAGAAATAACGGTAGGCAGCAGACATGGCGGACCGACAAGAGGCCGCGTCCGCATCTGCCGACGAGGTCGTGGATGCGCAAGTGATTGACGCAGAAAAGCAATCGGGCGCTCCCGAGACACACAATTCGATTCCCGCGTCCTCCGCTGCGGCGGAGGACGTGACCGACGCGGAGATTCTCGACGCGGTCGTTGTGGATGCTGCTCCGGGCAAGCCTGGTGCGGCTGATGCAGCGCATATGCGTAGTGGGGTCGCCGCGTCAGACGCTTCTAATGCGTCCGGTTCAGCCGCCACGTCGGGCGCACCGAGTGATTCCGAAAGCGAAATTCTTGACGCTGAGCTGGTAGAAGAGGACGAATCGTCCGCTGCCGATGGCGATGCCGCGGCGGCTGATGACGACGCCGCCAATACAGGCGACAACGCGGCGGGCGAAGACGGCGATTCCGAATCCGACGTGCAGGCCTCAGGCAAAAAGAGAAGGTCCGTTCGCGATGCGCAGGGAAAGCAAGGGAAGCGTCCGCGCCGCATTCTCCTCATTTGCGTGGCGGCGCTTCTTGCGGCGGCGCTTGTTCTTGCCGGCTTGTTCTGCTGGCAGAAGTGGCTGCGCTTTGACGATGCCGCCGACATTCAGGGTTCGTGGCAAGTGCAAGAAGGCGGCGAAAGCATTGTCTTCGATGGCCGCGACATGAAGATCACGAAGGCCATCTCCTACGAATATCGCCTTGATACCGAGGCGAAAACCATCTCATACCAATTTGGCGAGCTGTCGGGCGCGGGGCGTTACTACTTCAGCGCCGACAGGCAGACGCTTGTGATTCTGGAAAACGGCGAACAGGCGGGGCTCCTTGCCGAAGCGGGCTTTCTCCCTCAAGAGCTGCTTGATCGCGCGGGCGAGGATGGCGTGATTGTTCTCACGAAGCTCTCCGACAACGCCGATGCCGAACCGTCTTCGAATGCGACCGGCATATCGGATGCGACGACGGGCGAGCGCGAGTACGTGGGCCAGCAGGTTCCCGAGTCGTCATCGTCTTCGGCGAGCAGTTCGAGCAGCGGCTCGCATAAGGGCTCGTCATCGAGCTCTTCAAGCTCGTCAAGCGACACGGATGATTCGAACCGCGGCTTTGTCGACTCGGATGGCGATGGCTATGACGACGAAAGCGGCTTAGACTACGAGGACTTCATGGCGCAGCGCGAATCGGGCGACGAGGATTCGGACGACTATGCGGACAGCGCCGAAGACGGCTATGACGAGGGCGCATAGGAATGCGGCGTGAGCGGCTCATTGATCCGCCGGTGATTGCGATTGAAAGCCTGCAGGTGAAACGCGATCGGGTGCGTGCGAAGGTGCGCGTGACCGATGCGGCCTACGCGACGACGACGCCGCGGCTGGCCGAAAGGGCGAAAATCGTTTTCCCGAATCTCGCGCTTCATGCGTGCGTGAATGGGGAAGGGCCGCTTTTCGGATGCGTTATCGACCATACGCCCTTGCCGCACCTGCTTGAGCATGTGGTGGTCGATCTTCAGGTTGAGGCGATGCATGACCCGTATCGGGTGTTCACCGGTGCGACGCGCTGGTTGAACGAGGAGTTTGGCACGGCGCTGGTTGAGGTATCGTACACGGATGACCTTGTGGCGATTCGCGCTTTTCGCGATGCGGCGCACCTGCTGAATAGGCTGTGTTCCCAGATTGCTTATGCGCGCGAATAGAAAGACGGTGCTTGGCGTGGCGAATGCGCGGCGTGCATTCTGAGCGTTTTGCAAGAAATGACGAAACGGTCGCGACAAGGGGCGTTTCGCGTCCGTGAAAGAGGACGCGCTATAATAGGGCGTCAGAGTGAGTGACGGTTTGAATGCCGCGCGATAAGGAGGACGTAATGAAGAAATTTGGCGCCTTTGCTCTTGGAGGCATTATTGGTGCGGCGGCGGCTTTGCTTACCGCTCCGCGTCCTGGTGACGAGACCCGTGCGATTGTGACCGATTGGGCAACGAACACCCTGGGCAATCGTATTGAACTTGGTGAGCGCGTGCAGATTCGCCGTGATCAGATTACGCATGACGCGGGCATCATTGCGACTCAGGCGGGCATTATCGCTTCCGATGTCGCGCAGCGCGCGAAAGAGGGAGCGGGCAACATCGCCTCTCAGGTGCAGCAGCAGACGGCGCAGGTCGCGCAGACCGCAGGCGTCGACAGTGATGCTGAGCTGCGTGCTCGTATCGAGCAGGCTCGTGAGCGCATCGCGAAGCAGGTCGCCGAGAACGCCGCAAACGCGCGCGAGGTGGTTGGCGGTGCCATTCCGGCTGTTGAGGATGCCGCCAAGGATGTGAGCGAGCGCATCAAGAACGCTGCGCATGCGGGCGCCCAGGTCGCTGCGGCGCCGGAGGCGGAAGAACAGGCCGAGCCGGAAGCTCCGGCTGCTGAAGAGCCTGCCGCGAAAGACGAATAGCACCCAACCGCTGCTGTGGCTGTCAGCTGCAGCAGCGGATAGCGCATACGGGTTTTGAGAGGGCGGCATTCGCGTATTCCTTGCGGATGGTTCTCGTGGCCAGGCGGGGGAGCCGGCAACGGTTCAAGCCCTGGGAAACGAGGTTTTATGTCCGCGGAAACGCTCCTTACAATCAGTGGCCTTCTCAACAAGTTGGTGTATGCGCAAAAGAAGGGCAAACCAGACGATAATCGGCGCATTGGAAAAGTGCGCCGATTTGTTTTTCATCCGAGTGAAAAGCGCGTCATCGGTTTCATTGTGAAGCGTCCGGACCTTGCCCTGATGTTCCATCGAAGCGACCTGTTTGTGGCGCTCGACCATGCGTCGTTCACCGACGATGGCGTGATTGTCGATCTTTCCGGTGCTGCGACTGATGAAAAAGCCTGTGCGCGCCTGGGCGTCGAGTGGGCGAAATGCCTGCTCTGGCTTGGCATGCAGGTGATTACCGAAGATGGCGAAGAGGTTGGACGCGTGGGCGATGTCACCTTTGAGGCCGAGGGTGGCCGCGTGGTGAGCATTCGCCGCAACGAGGGTCTTGCCGCCCGCTGGCTCATTGGTGTCGAGGTGATTCCCGCCCAGCTGATACGTGGTTTCCGCTTTGGCGTGGGCTCGAAAATAGCCGACTACCAGAATGGCGATGCCGCGGACGGGGAGGACGAGAACGCCGATGCGGCGGAGACGAACCAGGGCGCGATTGTCGTCGCGGACGAGGTTCGCGATTTGGTTCCCGAAGGCGGTCTCGCGCAAAAGGCGGGCGATGCGAGCGCCCGTGCGATCGTGCGCGGAAAGGATGCGCTTGCAGACGCGAAGGAGCGCGGAGGAGATATTGCGGCGCGCGCGACGCAGGCGGCGCAAGATGCGCGCGAAGAGATGGCTCCCCAGATGAATGAGCTTGGCGAAAAGGCAGGTGACACCCTGAATCGGGGCGCTTTCGTCGCGGGCCGACAGCTGGGCCGGGCGAGCCACATGTTTGCCGATTTCATGGATGAATATCGCAAAGCGCGTGATGGCGAGAATGAACCGAAAGAATAGGACGAAGCAGCTCGGTTTTTCTCGCGATTGAAGGCGATTCGGCATGAATGAAAAGCAGCACAAGGACGACGGGTCCGACAAGACTGTCGATTCGCACAGCGAAAAGCATGCGAGAGAGACGCGCCTCCACTTGCAGGAGCGTGTGGAGACGGCAGCCAGCTACGATTACGATCCGCAACATAACAGCGCCATGCGTGACGATGGCAAAGCAGACGACGGCGAAAAGACTTTCAAGCTGGGCAAACACGAAATCGCCGCATCGGATCTCATCAAGCTTGGCGGGCTTGTTGCCTGCTTCGCGATTTTCGCTGGCGTGTTTGTCGCCATCTGGCCTTACGTCTCCGAAATCTTTGAAGAAGGCGGCACGGAGCGCCTGATTGAGCATATGCAGCAGGCGGGCCCCTTAGGCGTGGGCATTCTTCTTGCCCTGCAATTGCTCCAGGTCATCGTCGCGTTCATTCCGGGCGAAGTGGTGCAGATTGTGGCCGGCATGCTCTACGGCCCCGTGGGCGGCTCGCTTGTCATTCTGGTGGGAGCGACCATTGCAAGTGCGATCATCTTCGAATTGGTGCATGCGCTCGGCGCGCCGTTCATCCGCGCGATGGTTTCCGACGATTTCCTCGACAAATTCCGCGCCTTTGAGCGTACGGGTCGCCTGAATGCGATCGTCTTCATTTTGTTCCTGATTCCCGGCCTGCCCAAAGACGTTTTCACCTACCTGGTGGGACTGACCGACATGCGTCTTTCGACCTTCCTCTTGCTTTCTATCCTGGGGCGCACGCCTGGAGTGTTCGTCTCCTGCTATGCCGCCTCAAGCATCATGGAGGGCGACTACACGACAAGCGCCATCCTGTTCGCGGCGCTCGCCCTTATCGCGCTGGTGGTCATCGCTTTCAGGGACAAGCTCATGGAGAAGCTGTCCAAGCGCGACGATGCCTCGCACGAAGCGTAAGGCCCTCTTTCGCGCGTCGGCTTCTCATAACGACACTTCCCGCGAAGCGTAAAGCGTGGGCAAAGGAAACGTGTTCATTCCACGCATTAGCGCTTCTGCGTACAGGTGCGCGATGCGTCCCGCGCAAAACGGGTAAAATGGACGCAGAAGATTTTCCTGTCACCGTTAAGGAGGAAATATGCCCACTATCACCCACGACGATGTACGCGTCCCCGCGGACGTTATGCCCGAATCCCGTGAGACCTACATCGAGAACTACCTGAAGGCTACCCGCGGCACCGGCCGTTTGATGCTTTTCGCCTGCGACCAGAAGATGGAGCATCTGAATGCCGACTTCTATGGTGAGGGCGTTGACCCCTCCGACAACAATCCCGAGCACCTGTTCGAGATTGGCGCCCAGGGCGAAATCGGCGTGCTCGCCGGCCAGCGCGGCCTTATCGCGCGCTATGCGCCTGACTATCCCGAGATCAACTATCTCGTGAAGATGAATTCCAAGACGAACCTCGTGAAGACGGCTCAGGACGATCCGTATTCGCCGATGCTGCAGGACCTCGATTACGTCCTCGCCATGCGCGAAGCGGGCGTGAACATCGTGGGTGTGGGCTACACGATCTATCTGGGAAGCGAATACGAGTCGACCATGCTTTCCGAGGCGGGCCAGCTTATCGCCGACGCTCATGCGAACGGCCTCATTACCGTGCTGTGGATTTACCCCCGCGGCAAGGCGGTTGCTGAAGAGAAGGCTCCCGCGCTCATCGCGGGTGCGGCGGGTGCCGCGCTGTGCCTGGGTTCCGACTTCGTGAAGGTGAATCCGCCGAAGGCGACCGAGGACAAGACGAGCGCCGAGAACCTCGCAATCGCGAGCGAAGCGGCAGGCCGTACCGGTCTCGTGTGCGCAGGCGGCTCGAAGGCCGACGCCTCCGAGTTCCTTGCGAACCTCTACGACCAGATTCATGTGGGTGGCGCTTGCGGCAATGCGACGGGCCGCAACATCCACATGCGCTCGCTTGACGAGGCTGTCCGCCTGACGAAGGCCATTTCCGCCATCACGCTTGCTGACTATGAGGTCGCGGATGCCCTCGCCGTCTTCAATGGCGAAAAGGAATTCAGTCTGTAAGGATTGATTCGCCCGACGCGTTTGGCGGGTTGTGCGGGACGGATCGGCGCTTCTGGATAAGCGCGGATTTCGCACCGGATTTCGCCCGACGCAAGGACTTTTGCAAAACATGGGAAGCGCCCTCACAATCGAGGGCGCTTCTTGTATAATCCCTGTGCGTGCCCGAGTGGCGGAACGGCAGACGCGGTGGTCTCAAAAACCTCTGTCGAAAGACGTGCGAGTTCGAATCTCGCCTCGGGCACCATTTTTCTTTTCGGATTCCTCCTCTGATGCGTTCGCATCCCGTTGACCTCCCATGCAAGAACAGGAGACGCGGCATGAACCAGAAGCTCACGATTTGGCACGTTCTTGTGGTGGTTACCGGTATGCTCGTTTCTTTCTGCACGGCCGCCATCGTTTTCAATATCTGGGGTATTTTCGTTGTGCCTGTTTCGGACGAGCTTAAAGTGTCCGCAGGTCAGTTCACGTTTTATGTCGCCATCATCTTCATCGCGGCCGCTTTCATGGCGCCTCTCATGGGCCGCCTGCTTGAGCGTTTCGACATTCGTCTTGTGGGGACGGCATCGGTGGGCATTTGCGCTCTCGGCGTGTTTCTCGGCTCCTTCTACACCGAGGTGTGGCAGTTCTATCTTTCCGGTCTTATGGAAGGCGTCGGCATCATCGCGCTGAATTTCCTGCTCATTCCGACGCTGATCAATCGGTGGTTCACGGCGGGAAATGGCCTGCTGCTCGGTATCTGCATGTCGATGACGGGCGTGGGCGGCGCGGTTTGGAATTTCGTTGGCGGCCTCATTATTGCGGGCTCGGGCTGGCGTGCCGCCTATTTCGTATTGGGCATTGCCGCGGCGCTCGCGATGATCGCAACGCTTTTCTTCATCCGCAGTTATCCGCGCGAGCGGGGGCTTGAGCCCTATGGGAAGCCGAATGACGACGCTGAGGCGGGAAGCGCGGCGCTGCGCCGGGGCGTTTCCCGGAAAGCGGCGTTCACTTCGGCGGCTTTCGTTCTGCTGCTGCTGGCGGCGGCGCTCTTCAATCTCTCGGCGCAAGCGGGGCAGTATTTCCCCTCCTACGTGTACGACCTCGACAATCGCGGCCTGTTGAATGCGGGAACGATGGGGGTTGTGATGGCGGCGTCCACCGCCTCGGTGTGTCTGCAGGCGGCAGCGGCGATAAGCAAGGTGGTCATGGGCATGATTGCCGACCGTTCGCTCGTTCTGTCCGCGCTTGTGTGTTGCGGCGGCGGATTCGCGGGCCTCGCGCTCTTGTGGCTTGGCGGACCGACCTCGACAATCGCCATCTTTGCGGGGGCAGCGCTCTATGGGCTCACCTTCGCCGCAGTCGATGTTCTCGCGCCAACCATTGGGCGCTACCTGTTCGGGCCGCGCGAGTACACGCTCATCTATTCGCGTGTGACCTGCGCCGTTAACATCGCTGGCGCCGCGGGTGTGACCGTGCTCGCCACGCTTGCCGATTTCGGCTGGACGGTCGCTTTCGGCACGACGCTCGCCTTTATCGCGGTTTCCCTTCTCTTCGTGCTGGGTGCCATTCGCGCGGGGAAGAGGCTCGTGTTTACCCAGGATGATGATTTCATGCAAGAGAATGCGTGAATCGCGGCGCGCCCCGCTGCTCTGCCTATAGTGGGCTATGACGAAGAACGCGCGGCGTTGGCGCATTGCGAACGGTCGCGGTTAATCGCAACGAAAAATCGCAACGGAAGGGCGCTGACATATGCTCAACGATGCCGTGATAACGCAGGCGTATGCCTTTTTGAAAGAGCAATGGGACACGGTTCTGAATGACCTGCGGAGCCTCGTGCGTATCGACAGCCACGAGGATTGCTCCGCTGCTGCCCCTGGTGCGCCTTTCGGTCCCGGTCCGCGGGCGGCGCTCGACGAAGCGGCTCGCATCATGGCGTCCTATGGTTTCGAGCTGCATGACTGCGAGGGTTATTGCGGCTATGCGGATATTCCGGGCGAATCGGAAAAGCAGCTTGGCATCATCGGACACTTGGATGTGGTTCCCGCTGGCATCGGCTGGACCTATCCCGCTTTCGATTTGACGCAAAAGGACGGCTTTCTTTTCGGGCGCGGCGTGACCGATGACAAGGGGCCTTTCCTGATGGCGATTCACGCGCTGCGCTTTTGGCGCGATCGCTATGCGCGCGAGGGTCGCGTTTTCCCGGTGAATGTGCGCGTGATTTTCGGTTGCTCCGAGGAGACGGGCATGGCGGATGCCGACTACTATCTCGCGCATTTCGACGCGCCCGATTTCCTCTTCACGCCCGATGCCGATTTCCCGCTGTGCTATGGGGAAAAGGGCCAGTATCAGGTGCGGGTGGAAAGCCCGCTCGTGCGGGATGGACGCATCGCCTCCTTTATGGGAGGCACGGTGGTGAATGGCGTTCCCGCCCAGGCCGAAGCGCTTGTGTGGGTTGAGGGCGCGCTGCCACTGGCGGCGCCGCGCATCACGCTTGAGGTCGTGGAGGAAGCGGATGCTGAAGGGGCAGCCGTTCAAGAGACGGGCACGGTCCCTTCGGGTGCTGCCGCATCCAACGCCGGCCGAAAGCTTCTGCGCATTCGCGCCGCGGGCATTCAGGGCCATGCCGCGATGCCGGAAGGCTCGCTGAACGCGATAGACCTGCTTGCCGCGTATCTGCTGGAGAATGACCTGTGCAACGAGGAAGAGCGCTCGTGGCTTGAATTTGTCCGCCGCGCGACGGCGACGACGGATGGCGAGGGCTTTGGAATCGCCTGCGCGGATGAAGACTTCGGTCCTCTGACCTGTGTGGGTGGTGTGGCGACCAGTGTGGAAGAGGAACCGGGGCTGCGCCGCTTCACGCAGAGCATCGACGTGCGCTTCCCTGTGGCGATAAGCCTGTCTGCGCTGCATGAGCAGATAGAACAGGCGGCCGCTTCGGTCGGCGCATCGGTCGTTCTCCTTCATGAGGTGGAGCCGCTGCTTGTGTCGCCGACATCTCCCGAGATCAAGGCCCTGCTTTCCGCTTACGAGGATGTGACGGGCGTGCCCGCGAAACCGTTCACAATGGGTGGCGGAACCTATGCGCACCATTTCCCCTGCGCGGTGAGCTTTGGCGCGATAGACGAAGGGCGTTTTCCGCCGCAGCCGGGTGTTGGCGGCATGCATGCCGCTGATGAGGGCGTGATTGAGGAATCCCTGAAGCAGGCGCTGGTCATTTACATCGTGGCTTTGGGACGGCTTTTCGCGCTTGACTGGTAGGGCGCTGCGTAAGACCGTGGTTACAGGTGGCGGGTGGCGCGCTGCTGGGCAGGATGTCGACGCTACAATGAAGAGGAATCGAACAAGACGAGATTGAGGTTTGTCGCATGAACGAGAAAATGTATGAACTGGGAGCGGCTCCTTCCGCCATTCGCGCGCTTTTCGGCTATGGTCAGGAACGGAAGAAGGAGATTGGCGAGGACAAGGTCTTCGACTTCAGTCTGGGAAACCCGTCGGTTCCGGCGCCGGCTGCCGTGCGTGAGGCCCTTACCGCCGCGCTCGAGCTTCCCCCGATGGAGCTCCACGGCTATTCCGCCGCGCAGGGTTCCCTCTCGTGCCGACAGGCGATCGCCGACAATCTGAATCGTCGTTATGGCACGGCATATACGCCCGACAACCTGTATCTGACGATGGGCGCCGCCGCCGCGCTTGATGCGTGCATCACCGCGCTGAGCAACCCGGGCGACGAGATCGTCGTCAACACGCCGTATTTCCCCGAATATCGCATCTGGATTGAGAATGCGGGCTGCACCTGCGTGGAAGTTGCGACGCGTGAAGAGGATTTTCAGCTCGACATCGACGCTCTGCGCGCGGCCATCACGCCCAAGACGCGGGCGGTCATCGTGAATTCGCCGAACAATCCGGTGGGCACGGTCTACACGCGCGAGAATCTGGAAGCGCTGCGCGACATGCTTCAGGAGAAGGAAGCCGAATTCGGCGCGCCGATTTTCGTCATTTCCGATGAGCCTTACCGTGAGCTCGCCTATGGCGACGTTGAAGTGCCGTGGGTGCCAGGCATCATCGCGAACACGCTTGTGTGCTATTCCTGGTCGAAGTCGCTCTCGCTGCCGGGCGAGCGCATTGGCTATGTGCTCGTGTCGCCGGAGGCCGCCGAAGCCGATCGCCTGTATCTGGCCGTCTGCGGAGCGGGCCGCGCGCTTGGCTATGTGTGCGCGCCGACCATTCTGCAAAAGGCGATTGAGCAGTGCGTGGACGTGCCGGCAGACACCGCCGCTTATGCGCGCAATCGCAAGCTGCTTTGTGACATGCTCGATGAGCTGGGCTATGAATACATCGAGCCGCAGGGAGCCTTCTATCTGTGGGTGAAGGCGCTGGAACCCGACGCGCAGGCCTTCTCGGACAAGGCGCGTGAACACGAGCTTCTGCTGGTGGCATCCGACAGCTTTGGCGCAAAGGGCTGGGTGCGCATTGGCTATTGCGTGTCTGAGCAGGTGATAACGGGTTCCCGCGAGGCTTTCGCGGCATTGAAGCGCGATTACGAGTAGGGCGCGAATAGAGCGCGAACAGAGGATGAACAGAGCGGCGTGTTTCGAAAATGAACGCGCTTCGAAAACGGGTTGGCACATTTCGAGAACAGGCCGACTTGTTTCGAAAGCAAACGCGCGAAGAAGAGGGAAGCGCGCGTGTACGAAGAGGCTGGCGCGAGAGGGGGCAAGCTGGCGCGAGAGGACGGTTGAAGAATCATGGGTATCGAGAATCTGCCTCGGACACTCGAGTTCACGCGAACGGAGGCGACGAAGGGTCGTCTCGGCATGAGCATCATCGACCAGCGGCTTCTTCCCGAGGAATGCCGCATCGTCACGCTGCTTACCTACAAGGCCGCCATTGAGGCCATCAAGACGCTTGCGGTGCGTGGCGCGCCGGCGATTGGCGTTGCTGGCGCGGGCGCGGTCGCGTTGTGGGCCGCGAACGAGGCGACGGCGGAAGATCCGAATGATTACATTCTGGAGCTGCGGCGTGTGGCGGACGAGGTTTCATCCGCGCGCCCGACGGCGGTCAATTTGTCCTGGGGCGTGAAGAAGGTGGTTGCCGCCATCGATGACGCGCTTGGTCAGAGCGGGGTTTCCGATGCGTCCCGCGCCGCCGAGGCATGCGTGCGCGCCATGGCGGCGGAGGATGAGGCGACAAATCGCGCGATTGGCGCGGCGGGTGCTCGCCTTCTGCCCAAGGATGCGCGTGTGCTGACCCACTGCAATGCCGGTTCTCTTGCGACCGTCTTCTACGGAACGGCACTGGGCGTCGTGTATGCCGCCTTTGAACAGGGGCGGGTGTCGCAGGTGTATTGCGACGAGACGCGTCCGGTGGGGCAGGGCGTGCGCCTGAGCGCATGGGAGCTTGCCCAAGCGGGCGTGCCGTGCACGGTACAATGCGATGGCATGGCGGCCATGCTCATGAAGCAAGGCCTGGTGGATGCCGTTATCGTGGGCGCCGACCGCATCTGCGCGAATGGCGATACGGCCAACAAGATCGGCACCTATGCGCTGGCTATCGCGGCCGATTACCACCGCATTCCCTTCTACGTTGCCGCGCCGAGCTCGACCATCGATGTGACGCTTGCGGCGGGCAATCAGATTCCTATCGAATTCCGCGACAGCACCGAGGTGGCGAACTATCGCAATTTCAGTCCCATCGTGTACAATCCCGCATTCGATGTCACGCCGGCGTCGCTCATCAATGCGTTCATTACCGAGAAGGGTGTCATCCGTCCTATTCTGAAAGAAGACGGAAGCCTGTTTGATCTGCGCAATCTCGACAACATCGCGCCGCTCTAGGAAAGGCAAGCAAGTCGCCGTGCGCATGCGCGCGCTTGCGGGTGCGAGCGTACGCGGGCATCCGTGGGGCGTGAGCTGCCGCGGGGCGTATGCGCATGCGGGATGTGAGCGCCTTCGGATGGCGAGTGCTGCGAGGCGAGAATCCCCACGGAGTGTCGGCGTCCGCGGCGTATGCGCCTGAGGGTGCGCTAGCCGATAAGACCCGAAATGATGCTGGTTGCGATGCTGATGATGATGCTCGCGATGAAGGCCGAACCGAAGCTGCTGATGACGAGCGTGACGCCGAACAGGGCGCCAGCGAGCCAGGCGGCGAGATAGAGCATTGCGGTGTTTACCACCAACGCGAAAATGCCCAGCGTGAGGAACGTGATGGGCAGGCTGAGCGTCTGCAGAAGCGGCTTGATCGAGGCATTGATAAGCGCGAGGAACAGGGACACCGCGACGATATTCAAAAAGAGATGCTCGCTGCCCGTGCTGAAGCTGAGTCCGGGCACGAGGGCGATGGCGATACCGACCGCGAGCGCGGTGACAATCCAGCGAATGAGAAAGACGTTCGTTGTTCCTGCGTGTGCCATGATGTCTCCTGCCCTCATTCGTATATGTACGTGCGTTCGGTTCGCGCGGCTGTTGCTGAAAGCGCGCTTTCTGCTTCGAGAAGAGTGTAGCAAAAGGGGAAATGCGCGGCTTCTTGGGGCGCCAATCATAACCTGGCCGTCATGATTCGATGAGATTCGGGCTTGCACGAGGGGAAACGCGTCCACTTCAAGGGATCTGGCAAGTCCCGACAAGTGTGTCCTTAGCGTTCACCGGAGGGGAAGCGAGTCCACCTCAAGGGGTCTGACAAGGGGTTCGCGATTTGGGGCGGCTTGTGCGGGCGGAGTGGTGTTGGCGCGCGATGCCCTAGGGCAGCGTGACGCCGGCGAGCAGGAAACCGAGTATCGCGCCCACGATGCTTCCGCCATAGGTGCAGCACAGATAGAGGAGGCAGGGCAGATAGCGCTTCGAGCGGAACATGCCGACCGCTTCGAAATTCATTGTGGCAAGGGTCGAAAAGCCGCCAAGGAATCCCGTGACAAGCCCGGCGCGCACGATGTCATTCAGGCTTACATGCAGGAGAAATCCGGCGATGAAGCAGGCGAGCATATTGACGAGGAAGGTGGGCCAGGGCCATTCGCCGGGCAGATGTTTCTTGAGCGCGCGCGTCGCGAGACCGCGGCAGAGTGCGCCGGCGCCGCCGCCGAAAGCGAGCGCGATGAGGGCAAACGGGTTCATCGCTCGTCCTCCTTTGCCGCTGCTTGCTGATACGCCGTCTCGGCTGTTTCGTGCGTGTGCGCCAGCTGCGCGCGCAGACGCTTCATGCGCCGGTGTTCAAGCTTTGTGACCGTCGCCCATCCCAGAAGCGAGGCGCAAAAGGTGCCCAGGAAGGTGAGCGCGAGGTAGATCGCGAAGCTCACGTAGGCTTCGGCCTGAAGAAGCGCGAGCGATTCGGCGCTGAAGGCGGAAAGTGTGGTGAAGGCACCGACAAGACCCACGCCGAGGCCGCGAACAACCGCATGGGGAAGATGGACCCGCCGTCCGAACCATTGATACACCACGTAGATGGCATAGCATCCCACGAGGTTGATGGCGAGAGTCGCAAAGGGCAGGGGAGACGCGGGAAGAACAAGTCCGACGAGATAGCGCAGACAGGCGCCGATGGCTCCCATGCAGAAGACGAAAGCATAGAGGAATCCCGGTGTCGCGATAATGCGTTTGCGGGAATCTGAGACTTGCATGCTTCCTTCCTTGCCTGGTGAGCGCGGTGCTGTTGCGCCCATGTTAGTAGCGGCGCTTCCAACGCTTGCGGCGCTGTTACGTTTGCGCTCGGCGTGTCGCTCATGCTGGCCGCCGCCGTTGGGTGCGTCGCTTGCATCGTCCGCAACGCCCGCACCGCCTAGCGCTACCCGGATCGCTGCCCATGCTCATGGGCTTTTTCTGCGGCCGCCATTATAGGACGCGAAAAGGGCGCGCATACGCTGGAGTCTGCTCGTTTTTGGCTAAAGCCCGCCGCATTCGCTTTGCCGGTAGGGCGACTTGATAGAATGGCCATGAAAGAAGGACGGCAAGAGAACAGGGAGAAAGCGATGGATGTGTTAGACCGCGCAAGAAAGACGATTGCCGAGCGGGGGCTGGTGGATTCACATGCGCCCGTGGTGGTTATGGTGTCGGGTGGCTCGGATTCCACCGCGCTTGCCTATATTGCTCACGAATTGTCGCTTGCGGGCGATATCGGTCCGGTGTTCATGCTGCATGTGAACCACCAGCTTCGCGGAGCCGATGCCGATGCCGACGCCGCCTTTGTCGCGCAGCTGGCGCAAGCGCTCTCGCTGCCTTTGTTCGACGTGAGTTCCGATGTCGCAGGCGAAGCGGCACGCACGGGTGAGAACCTTGAGGCGGCGGGCAGGCGGGTGCGTTATGCCGCGGCCCAGGATGCGCTGAGCAATGCGTGTCTGCAGCTGGCGGTTCCCCTTTCCGAAGGCAGGATCTTCACCGCGCACACGCAGGACGACCGCGTCGAGAATTTCTATATGCGCTCCATCGTGGGCACCGGCCCGGGCGGCTTCCGGAGCATGCTTTATCGCAATGGCCCGGTGGTGCGTCCGCTGCTGGATGTGAGCCGTCAGGACCTGCGCGACTATATCGCGGCGCGTGCGGCGGCCGAGCCCGCGCAGCCCGTGGTGCGCGATGCGCAGGGCGCCCTGTGGCGCGAGGACGCGACAAACGCCCATACCGATCGTTTCCGCAGCTGGGTGCGCAACGAGATCATTCCCCTCATGAAAGAGCGCAATCCCCAGCTTCTTGATACCTTGTGCCGGAGCATGAATCTTGTGGGCGACGAGGATGATATGCTCGATGCCTACACCGCCCGCGCCATCGATGAGGTTGTCGCGTGGGAAGATGTCGACGGCGACGACATTGTCGATTACGAGGCGGGCTGCGTCATCCTTCCGGAATTCGGAAAGCTGCCGCTTCCGATGCGGCGTCGCGTCGCCTTCCAGGTGCTGCAATACATGCTGGGTTCCGACGCGCGTGTCGAAACGGCGGCGGTCACGGCCATCACCGACGCTTTTGCGGCGGACGCGCCCCGGAGCGGATACGTCAACAACATACAGGGCAATCTTGCGATAAGCGCGAACAAGCGGGGGCTTCGCATCGAACCGATGGAAGCGTATCGCATTCGCAGAAAGCGGGGATAAACCTATGATTCGCGAAATCATTCTTGCATCGGGAAGCCCGAGGCGCCGCGATCTTCTTGCAGAGGCGGGCGTGCGTTTCCAGGTGTTCCAGGTCAATGCGGACGAATCGCTGACCGAAGAGGAGATGGCCGATCCGGCTCTCGCGGCGGAAACGCTTGCCGAACGCAAGGCCGCGGCGGCGGTGCAGGCGGTGCTTGCGACCCCGCAGCTGGGCGAGGTGACCACCATCGGCGCCGATACCATGGTGGTGCTCGACGGCAAGATCTACGGCAAGCCGCGTAGCGCCGAGGTCGCGCGGGCGACGCTGCGGGCGCTTTCGGGAAAGACGCACGAGGTCATCACCGGCGTGTCGGTCTGGCGCCTTTTGTACGGCGGCCCGAATGATGTCAAGATCGGCCGGCGCAACTTCCACGTCGTAAGCAAGGTCACCTTCAAGGATCTTACCGACGACGAGATCGCCGACTACGTGCGCACGGGCGAGAGCCGCGACAAGGCGGGCGCCTATGGAATCCAGGGTGCCGGCGCCGCGTTGGTCGCGTCGTACGAGGGCGACTACGACAACATCGTGGGCCTTCCGGTTTCGAAGCTGCTCGAGCTCTTTCCCGATCTGCTTGCTGAGCAAGCGTAGGTGACGCGCGGGGGCGAACAGAGGCTCTCTGTCATGCACGCGGAATAAGCCATGGGGAGCATGGCCTGATTGCGCATGTGGAAATGGTGGCAGAAAGGCTCCGTTTTGCCTCCGCCTCTTTGTTTTTGCTATATATTCATAACTTGTCTTAATAGCGGAGAAAGGCGCAGATGATGCATACCCTGCACGGTGATACGGAACGCATACTCATTAGCGAGGAGGACCTGCGAAATCGGGTCGCCGAAATGGGGCGTGAAATCACACGCGATTATGCGGACGCCGAGGGTGGCATCGTCGTGATTTCGGTTTTGCGCGGCGCGGCGATTTTCATGTCCGACCTGGTGCGCGAGATCGACCTGCCTCTCGAGATGGACTACATGGCCATTTCGAGCTACGGAAACGGCACGACGAGCTCGGGTGTCGTGCGCATTCTCAAGGACATCACCACTGACATCGAGGGAAAGCACGTCATCATCGCCGAGGACATCGTCGACTCCGGCCTGACCCTCCTTTACACGATCAAGAACCTGCTTGCCCATCATCCGGCATCGCTGCAGGTGGCGGCGCTTCTGCGTAAGGACAAAGAGGACCGTCCGGACATCGACTGCCGCTATGTCGGCTTCGAGATTCCCGATGAATTTGTGGTGGGTTATGGCCTCGACTACGCCGAGCGCTATCGCAACCTTCCTTATCTGGCGGTGTTGAAAAGCGAGGTCTACAGCACCAACAAGAGCCACTAGTATTTGGCATATATCGAAAGAGAACGACGGATGCCTGACGAGAAAAACGAAAACGAAAGCAATAACGAGCAAAGGGGCTCTGGCGAAAACAAGTCGAAGAAGCCCAATCTGCGCAAGCCGAGTTCGCAGTCGGGAATTGTTTCGGTCATAGGGACGGTCATCATCGTCTTTGCCGTCTTCATGATTTTGTTTTCCAACAGCGGAAACGCCAATCAGAAGACGGATGAGCTGCTGACCTCCGATTTCACGGCGGCGGTTGCCCAGGAACGCGTGACCGAGGTCGACTACACCCCTTCAGGCTATTCCATCACCGGCAAGTATTATCCCGCGGTGACCGTGGGTGCCATGGCGTCGAACGGCTTCAATGACGCGTTTGCCGCGATGAACACCGCCCTTTCGCGCAATACCACTCTTACGCTCGATTCCATCGAGACGACGAAGATCGAGCCGATTCAGCTGGGCGAAGAGCGCAAATTCACGACGACCTATGGAAGCCAGGGAACGCTTGACAACCTGATGGCGGCTCACCCCAGCATCAAGTACACGGTCTCCACGTCGGACAACATTCTCGCGACGCTGCTGTCGCTTCTGCCGATGCTGCTGCTTATTGGCCTGATGGTGTTCTTCTTCTATCAGATGAGCAAGGCGAATAACCAGCAGATGTCGTTCGGTCGCGCGAAGGCGAAGAAGATGACCGAAGAGCGCCCCGACGTCCACTTCAGCGATGTCGCGGGTTGCGACGAGGCGGTCGAGGAGATGCGCGAGATTCGCGACTTTTTGGCCAATCCGGAAAAGTATCGCGAACTGGGCGCGAAGATTCCCCATGGTTGCCTGCTGGTTGGCCCTCCGGGCACCGGCAAGACGCTCCTTGCGCGTGCGGTCGCGGGCGAGGCGGACGTGCCCTTCTTCAGCATTTCGGGTTCCGACTTTGTCGAGATGTTCGTGGGCGTGGGTGCTTCCCGCGTGCGCGACCTCTTCAACGAGGCGAAAGAGGCTTCGCCGTCGATCATCTTCATCGACGAGATCGACGCGGTCGGCCGTCAGCGTGGCGCTGGTCTGGGCGGCGGTCACGACGAGCGCGAGCAGACGCTGAATCAGCTGCTTGTTGAAATGGACGGTTTCGACGCGAACACGAGCGTCGTGCTTATTGCGGCGACCAACCGCGCGGACGTGCTCGACCCGGCGCTTCTGCGTCCCGGCCGTTTCGACCGCCAGATCGTGGTCGACGCGCCCGACATCAAGGGCCGCGAGAAGATTCTCGAGGTGCATTCGCGCAACAAACCGCTTGCACAGGATGTTGACATCAAGGCAATCGCGCAGCTCACGCCTGGCTTCACGGGCGCCGATCTTGCGAACCTTCTGAATGAGGCCGCGCTTCTGACGGCGCGTCGCAACAAGAAGGTCATCTCGATGGACGAGGTGCATGAGAGCATGGAGCGCGTCATCGCGGGACCCGAGCGCAAGGGTCGCGTGGTCAACGCTTCCACCCGCAAGACCATCGCCTATCACGAGAGCGGTCACGCGCTGGTGGGTCACCTGCTTGAGCATGCCGATCCCGTGCATAAGATTTCAATCATCAGCCGCGGTCGCGCGCTGGGCTACACGATGAGCATTCCCGCGGAAGACCGCGTGATGAGCAGTCTGCAGGAGATGTACGACGAGCTCGCCGTGCTTCTGGGTGGTCGCACCGCCGAGGAGACCTTCTGCGACGACATCACGACGGGCGCGAGCAACGACCTCGAGCGTGCCACGAAGATTGCCCGTTCGATGGTGACGCAATACGGCATGTCCGCCGAGCTGGGCGCGCAGGTCTTTGGCCAGCCGAACCACGAGGTGTTCCTTGGCCGCGATTACGGCAACACGCAGGACTACTCGGATGAGACGGCGCGCCGCATCGACGACGAGGTCGCCCGCATCATGCAGCAGGCCCACGAGCGCGCCCGCGCGGTGCTCGAGTCCCACAAGGACCAGATGCATCTGATGGCGTCGGTCCTGCTTGAGCGCGAGACCGTTGAGGGCGAGGCCTGCCAGGCGCTGCTCGACAATCGCTGGGAAGAATACGTGGCGCACGAGCAGTCCGAAGAGGGCAAGCAGCAACGTCATCTTGCCGCGACGACCGTCGCGAATCAGCCGGTTCGCGATGACGAGCCTGCCGCTGAGGCTGTGGCATCTGAGGACGCGGGCAACGGCGAGGGCGGAAACCCGAGCGCAGGTGAAGCGGCTCCCGTGGCGCCTATCGCAGGTGGCATTCCCGTTGCCGCGCCGGTGGCTCCGCGCAGCGACGAGGCTGCAGAGACATCCAACGCCAACGATGCCGCCAATGCTGCCGAAGGCGATTCGCTCCGCTCGCAAGAGAAGTAGGGCTTAAAGCGATTCTTGCGTGCGCCCGTTTCCGCTGGGGCTCTTGCCTCGCGCGGAGGCGGGCGTACGACGTTATTGGACGGTGGTGCTGCCATTCCCGAACAGCGGGGAGCCTGCGCGCCACCACGAGAGATGAGAGGCGCCGCTATGATTTGGCGATGTGGCAAATTCGCGTTTGACACGCATATTCCGGTTCTCATGGGCATTCTGAACATGACGCCCGATTCGTTCTCCGATGGCGGCCAGCATGAGAGCCTCGATGACGCGCTGGCACATGCGCATCAGATGATCGACGAAGGCGCGCTCATCATCGATGTGGGTGGCGAATCGACGCGCCCGGGTGCGGTGCCGGTTGCGGAAGAGGAAGAGCTTTCCCGCGTGCTTCCCGTGGTGCGGGCGCTTGTTGATGAGGGTCGCTGCGTATCCATCGACACCCGTCATGCGAGTGTGGCGCGGGCTTGCGTCGAGGCGGGGGCTTCCATCATCAACGATGTCTCCGGTTTCTCTTCGCCTGAAATGGTTGAAGTGGCGCGTGAATGCAACGCCGGCCTTGTCGTCATGCATATGAAGGGCGAACCGGCGACGATGCAGGATGATCCCGTCTATGACGACGTGGTCGTGGAGGTGCGCGATTGGCTTGCCGCGCGCTGCGCCTCCCTGGAAGAGGCGGGAATCGCCCGCGAGCGCCTGTGCATCGATCCGGGTCCCGGTTTCGGGAAGACTCCGCGTCAGACGCGGGAGCTCATGCGCAACATTCACGAGCTCGTGCACCTGGGCTATCCCGTGCTTGCCGCGCCGTCCCGCAAGAGCTATGTGGGCTATGCATATGGCATCGAGAATCCTGCCGACCGTGATGAGGCTTCGGCGAAGGAGGCGTTGTCCGCCTGCGAGCTGGGGGCGGCAATCGTGCGGACGCATAATGTCGCGGTGACGGCTGCTGCGCTGAAGGAGCTGCGCCCCTATGTGCTGCTTGGCCTTGGTGGCAATGTCGCCCTCGTGGCGAATCCGGGCGAAGAGCTCGAGGGGAAGAAGGCCGTTCTTTCCAAGGCGATCGGCGACTTGTGCCAGCTGCCTGACACCGTGCTCGTGGACATCGCGCCGTTCTACGAAAGCGAGCCCGCCTATATGGAGGACCAGGACACCTTCCTGAACACGGTGCTCCTTCTGCGTACCGGCTTGCCGCCGCAAGAGCTGCTGAAATGCTGCAATGCGGTGGAATCGAGCCTGGGACGTGTACGCGATGTACCGAATGGCCCGCGGACCTGCGATATCGACATTCTCGATTACCAAGGCTATGTGTCTGACCTCGAGCATCTGAAATTGCCGCATCCGCGAATCCTGGAGCGCGATTTCGTCGTGAAGCCGCTGCTCGATATCGTGCCGAATCATGTTCTTGCGGATGGGACGCCGGTGACCGCCGATGAGGTGCGCGTCGGTCGCGCCTGGAAGCTTTAAGGGCGGGCTTCCTTGTCCATTGGCCGCGGGCTTTCTCTTGCCGTACAATGGGAATGTGTTCCAGAGTCGGTAAGGAGGTCTCCATGCTAGACGAGGTACTGCTTAATGAAGATGCGGCCGCGGCAGGTTTCCGCGTGCGCTGCTTCGACGTGGTCGATTCGACCAACCGGATTATCAAGGAAGCCATACGCACTGGCGAGCCGGAAGGCTTGGTGGCGTGCGCGCTCGAACAGGACGCGGGCTATGGCAGGATGGGGCATGACTGGAAAAGCCCTTATGGCGGGCTCTATTTCTCGCTTTTGCTGAAGCCGGGAACGCTCCATGGCACGCTTCCCACCCTGAGCCACATGAGCGCGCTGGCGCTCTGCGACGCGCTTTCGTCCTTTGACGCCGACCTTAGCGAGGCGCTGCGCATCAAATGGCCGAACGACGTGATGTGCGCGCACGCAAAGCTCGCGGGCATATCGCTCGAGCAAGTCGACGACGCCGTGTGCGTGGGTGTCGGCGTGAACGTTTTCCAACCCGCCGACCCGAAGGAATCGAATGTCGGAGGGAAGTATGTGCCCTCCTATCTCGCCGACTTCTTCCATGGCGGCGTGCCGGCGCGCGTTGAACCGACGGGCCTTTCCCAGTCGCAAAAGCAGCTTTTCGAACAGATACTGGCACGTTTCTTCCCGTGCTTTAGCGCACGCTATGCCCAATGGCGCGACGGAGGTTTCGAATCCTTGCGCGAGGACTATCTCGCTCGTTTGAACCATTTGGGTCAGGAGGTTACCGTCGAGAATCTCGCGGGTGAGTTCTTTGCGACGGGCAAGGTGGTGAACGTCAACGAGCAGGGCCAGTTGGTACTCCGCGATGAGCGGGGAGAATACCTGACGGTGTCTGCCGGAGAGGTTCATTTGCGCATCTCCTAAGAGGGTTTTCCGCGTGAAGAGGCGCTGTGGCGCCAGACAGAGATGCGGGAAGGCGTGAACAGCTGGTATCATCAATGAGAATTTGAGTTCGTCTTCATGACGAGAGGATAGATTTTGGCAAAATTGGCAGGCAGTAACCGGACGACCTTTGCCCTTCGGGCGGCGCTCATAGTTGCTGTCTGCCTTGCTTTCTTCGCTTTCAGCGCCTTTGGCGTGGGCGGACAGAATGATTCGTCCGCTTCCAGCTCCGCGTATTCAAGCGTTTCTACAAGCAGCGCGGCTTCTGCCGGCGCATCTTCGAGCGTGTCAGGCGCCGCATCGACCGATGAGGCTGAAGGGGAAGAGGACGATTCAGCTGGCAATGCGAATGGCGGCTCATCTTCGTCTTCCGCCGGTGGGGCGAATGGCGTTTCCACGAGCGCGTCCTCGAGCGCTGCCGCTTCCGGTTCAAACACTTCCACCGGGAGCGGGTCGACGTCTGCTGGGGCATCTTCTCAGTCGGGCTCGATGACGGTGGTCTCCACGGAAGACCAGAAGACGCGCACGCTGGTTGAAAGCGCCCTGTCGCGCGAGGTCATTTCCTCGAATGCGCGGCTTTCGCTTCCTGAAGACCTTTCCATCGATTCGGGCGGATCGGTCTTCACGATTACCGGCACGCTTGATTCGGTCGGCATTTCGAACGACCTGTACTGGGCGGGCAACTCGCTCGAGCTTTCGAGCAGCCGCATCGACGACGATGTTCTCAGCTCGGGTGTGCATCTCAACTTCAAGCACTCGCAGATCCTGGGTGACGTCCGCGTCTTCGGACAGTCGATTACGCTGTCCGACACGGTTATCGGTGGCGACGTTGATGCGATTGGCATTGACATTTCGATAGACGATACGAGCGCGGCGAACTCCTACTATTGCGGTGCAAGCACCATCAGCTTTTCCGGATCGGCAAAGCGCTTCGTCGCCTATGGCCAGTCGATCTACTTTGATGGCGTTGTTGATGGCGATGTGTCCCTGTCGGCGCAGGAGATCGTCATTGGTCCGCATGCGCGCATCAGCGGTCTGCTCGACATCCGTTCGGGACAGAGTCTTGAAACCCTCGAGATTCCCGCGCAGGCGCAGATTTCGCATCTGAATACGAGCCTGGACGACCCGAATGCCATCGACCAGATAGCGCAGATCCGTTCCGCCATCGCGCCTTATTTCCAGGTGGGCAGCATCCTCTTTGTTGTGGTTGCCTTCGCGCTTCTGGGTCTTGCCGGTCTGTGGGTGTTTGGCAACAAGATAGAAGAGGCGAACCGTCTCGTGCGGCGCTATCCCTTCGCGATACTGGTGCTCGGTGTCATCGTGCTGCTGTTCATGGTGGTCATCACCTTGATCGGTCCCGTTCTCGTATTCACGATACCCTTGTCGATTATCGTCGCCCTTTTGCTTGTCGTCACGCTCATCTGCTGCGTGCCGTTCACGGGGTCTTCGGTTGCACTCATGTTGTTGGGCAAGCGCTTGCGTCCGTCATTCTGCGTTGTCATCGGCGCGGGCGTGGGTGGCGCCTTGCTGTTCGTGCCGTATCTGAATGCCGTCCTGATTGTGGTGTCGCTCATCTACTTTGTGGGTTACATGATCAACATCGTGATGTTCGGCCATGACAACGAGCATGACGCCGCATTCTACGAGCGCCAGGCCGACGAGGATGCGCCGCGCGGGAAGGCGAGCGGCATTCTGCCGACCGCTGCGAAGCGAGAAGAGTAGCAGGAATCAGGCCGACGCTTGAACGACGGCGGAACGCGCTTGCTTCTGCGGTTGCCTTAGAGGACTACGCATTCATATATAGTTAGGGTTGCTTTACGCCGGTGAGTTTGGCGCGCCTTCTGCGCCTTGAGCCTTCATTCGCGCAAACGACCCCCGCACGCCCGGCGATAATGCCGTTTACGGGGAAGTTGAAATAGCGTTTCCTCACCGATTTTTGCGCCCTCATTTAATACCTCAGGCGCGCCCGCTGAGCTGGCAAGGAGTAAATCCGCAGCTATCGGGCTGATTCCTTCTTTCTTGAAACTTTCTGAAAGAATTGACTTGTTTATTTCGTTCGCACAAAAAAATAAGGACTACCAAACTTTTCTGAGACCGCTATGCTACACTAGCGCCGAGTTAGGTAGGGTGAACTAATCCCTGATTCGGAAATGTCGGAAACGCGAGGAGTTATATCGCATATGAATGGAAGCGAATTGAGCATAAAACGCGCATTCAACGTCCCGTTCCAGAAGATCGCGGCTGTTTTGCTGGCCCTGATGATGCTGGTGGGGACCTCGCCTGCGCTTGCGGCGGGTGTTGAATACGTTCCGAAGTGGACGGAATACGAGAAGACGCTGCCGGCGGATACGCAGATCACGTGGAACGTCGTGTCTGACGCCATGGACATCCTCTTCGACGCCGCCGAAACGGAATTCCAGAATGGCGACATGGATGCCGCTTGGACGGCAATCAACCAGGCCTACTACGGCTACTACGAAATCACCGGTTTTGAGCGCAACGCGATGAGCTACATCGCGGGCAGCCGCAAGACCGAGGTCGAAAACATGTTCAGCCTCTGTAAGTCGATCTGCAAGCACGGTGGCACCGTTGAGGAATTCAACGAGGCGACCGAAACCTTGCGCGACGCGATTCATACCGATGCGAACAAGCTTGATGGTGTGGAGGAGGAAGCTTCCGATACCGGCATGGACCTTTCACAGGCGGGCTCCTTCGCCGGCGCATTTGGCATCCTTTTGCGTGAGGGTATTGAAGCCATGCTCGTTCTGGGCGGCATCATCGCCTACCTCGTGAAAGCCGGCCAGAGGAAGAGCCTGAGGCAGGTGTATGTCGGTGCCGTGCTTGGCGTCGTGTGCAGTGGCGTTCTCGCGTTCTTCCTGTACAGCATCGGCCTGGGCGATGGCTCCGAAGAGCAGGAGATCATCGAAGGCTGCACCGCACTGGTCGCCGTGGTCATGCTGTTCTGGGTATCCAACTGGATGCTTTCCAAGACGTCGACCGAAGCGTGGAACGCCTATATCAAGAAGACCGTTGCGGCGGGTGCCGCGGCGGCGGGCGGCACCTTCGCTCTCGCGTTCACCGCATGGCTTGCGGTCTTCCGCGAAGGCGGCGAGGTCGTGCTGTTCCTGTACCCGCTCGTGACGACGACCGACCCGATCTATGTGTGGGCCGGCATCATCGCAGGCTTCGTGGCTCTGGCAATCATCTTCATCATCATGCGTGTCTTCAGCGTCAAGCTCCCGCTCACGCCGTTCTTCATGGTGATGTCCGCAATCATGTTCGTGATGTGCGTGAGCTTCCTCGGCTCCGGCTTGAACGAGCTCATCGAAGGCAACGTCCTTGTCGGCACCCACATCGCCTGGATTCCGAATGGCAATGACATCCTGACGCTGTTCGGCATCAACCCCTGGCTTGAGACCATCATCCCGCAGATTCTCCTGCTCGCCGTGACCGCGTTCATCTACATCCGCCACTTCTACCTTGAAAGCAAGACGAAGGAGAACGGCGAAGAGAAGATCGATCCGACGAAGCAGAACGTCGAGGCTCTCGAAGCTGCTCGCGCGACCAAGGCTGTCGCCGAGGATGCCAAGGAGACCGTCGCGACGGCCGATGCTCCCGAAGCGGCCGCTGATGCCTCTGAGGCAACTCCGGCGGAAGCGGAAGAGGCAACGTCGACAAAGGCGTAGCCACGGGAAAGTCGCACGCCTTGCGACTGGCAATTTGAAATGGCCGTCACCCGGCCGATAACAAAGGGTTCAACGGTGGGAAGGGCCCACTGACAACCAATAGAGTCTAAACAGACGAAAGGAAAGGGAAGGAACAATGGAACAAACCAAAAAGTTCTCCGCGCCGCTCGTCGCGCTTCTTGCCGCGATTGCCATGGTGGCGTGCCTGGGTCTGACCGCATGCGGTAGCAGCAGCTCGAGCTCGAGCAGCGCAGAGTCCAGCACCGCGGCTGCCGAGTCGAGCAGCGCAGCGGCTGAGGAGGCGTCCGACTCCGAGTCTGCCTCTCCTGAGGTTGGCTCCGGCTTCGAAGAGACCCCGATCTTCCAGGATGAGGAAGTTGGCGGCTGGCTGAACGTGTCTGCCGTGTACTTCCAGCCCGTCCCGATGACCGATGGCTCGACCATCGAGGGTAAGGACCTTCACCTTGAGGCTGACATCCACGCTCTCGAGAACGACTTCGGCTTTGGCGTTGGCGAGTGGGTGCCGTACATGACGGTGTCCTACAAGATCACCGACGCTGATGGCAAGACCGCTGCTGAGGGTACCTTCATGGAGATGAACGCATCTGACGGTCCGCACTATGGCGCCAACATCGCTCTCCCCGATGCCGGCACCTACACGCTCGAGATCACGATGACCAGCCCGGCCGACAACAACTACCTCCTGCACACCGATGCGGAGACCGGCCCTGGCGCTTCGAGCTTCGACGACCTGCCCGACAGCTCCGCGAAGTGGCCGCTCACCGTCACCAGCACCTGGGACTACGTGCCGCTGGAGTACTAGTCGCTCGGCAATAGCGGAAAGTGTTTTGGATTTTTCGCAGCACGCCTGAAAGTGCGTCCGCGCAAGCGGGCGCACCCAGGCATACACGGGATAGCTGCCTGCAAACACGATTTGTGCTTGCGGGCATTTGTGCCGTAAAAACGACGGATGTGTAAGGATTGCGATGGAAACCTATCTCATCAACGTAATCGAGGATTTGACGGTGACCGCCCTGCTTTGCGGCGTGGTGTACGCATACGCACGCTCACGCTGGGAAGGCTTTGGCAAGCGCGTTATCGTCATCGCGGCAATCGCGGCCTTCGTTGCCTCGGTAATCATGGCGTACTTCAAGCAGTACACCTCGCTAATCGCGACGGGCGATTGGAACCGCGTCATCTTCATCCTGTGCCTGATCCTCTTCGTCATCATGCTGGTCTGCCTTGTTGTGGCCAACGCCATGGAGAAGCGAAGCGGTGTGGGCGGAAACACCGCTGCGGGCGGGTTGGGCGAACTGGCCGACGCGGACGCTTCGGCTGACGCTGCCGGGGAGGCTGGCACGGGCAAATCTGCCGCCGCTGGAAAGGGCAACACGGCACGGACGCTGCGTCTCTGCGTGCTCTTTGCACTTGCCGGCCTCGTGTTCCTGCGCCTGTTCTACACGGTGCCGGACGTCATCAACTACCCGGCGAATTTCGGCCTCAGCACCGAAGAGATCATCTCGAGCGCCTTTGCGACGCGCATCAGCGGCTGGCTCATGGGCATCGCGGTGGTTATCGTCACCTTCATCGCGACCCACAAGGCGTTTCAGGCGCTTGAGGGCCGACGTATCGGCATCGCCACCGTGGTGATTCTTGCGGTCATCTGCGTCGTGCAATCGATGACCCTGTCGCAGATTCTCATCGCGCGCCGCATCGTCACGAAGGGCACGGTGCTCTACGATTTCCTGTTCCCGGCCAGTACCTGGGTCTCGAATAATTCGGCGCTTTTCACGCTTGCAATCATGGTTATCGCGATCGTGCTTGCGGCCTTCGTCATCGGCTTGAGTCTGCGCGATAACGAGCCGTATTCGAATCCGGCTGAACATCGCCGCAACAAGGCGCGCTGGCGCAACCGCCGCCGTTGGTCAATCTGCCTGATGATCTGCCTCGTGTTCTCGTTTGGCATGATCACCGTGGTGAAGGACATTGCGACGGCCGGTCCGACCATCGTCGCGTCGGAGGAATGCGAGATCGACGACGAGGGCATGCACATCTCGCTTGACCAGGTGAGCGATGGCCATCTCCATCGATTCACCTACACCACGACCGAGGGCTACACGACTTCTTCGGGCTATGTCACCAAGGGCGGCATCGGCGTGCGCGTCATCGTCATCAAGAAGCCCAATTCCAGTTCATACGGCATCGGGCTCGACGCCTGCGATATCTGCGGCACGACCGGCTACTACGAGCGTGACGGCCAGGTGGTCTGCAACAAGTGCGACGTCGTGATGAACATCAACACCATCGGTTTCAAGGGCGGATGCAACCCGATCGTGATCGATTACAACATCCAGGATGGCTATATCAACATTCCGCTTGAATCGCTGCTGGAATATGAAAAGATACCCGGCTCGAGCTGGTAGTAAGGAGGTGCCTTTATGTTTCTGAGAATGGTAAAGGGCGTGCTCCTTCGCCAGAGGGGCAAGATGTTCATGATCGGTTTCACCATCGCCCTCGGCGCGTCGCTTGCGACGGCCATGCTCGCCGTCATGTTTGACGTCGGCGACAAGGTGAACCAGGAGCTGAAGACCTACGGAGCGAACATCACGGTCGTTTCGAAGGACGCGTCGGTCGTGAGCAATCTCTACGAGACCGAAGACGAGACGACCGCTTCGACGTCCTATCTGAATGAAGAAGACGTGAGCAAGGTCAAGACGATTTTCTGGACCTACAACATCGTCGATTTCGCGCCGCTTCTGGAAGCGAACGTCAAGGTGGATGGCGAGCAGATTCTTATTGTCGGCTCGTGGTTTACGCACCATCTTTCGCTTGATACCGGCGAGGAGCTCGATGCGGGCATTGCGAGCATGCGGTCGTGGTGGACGCTCGATAGCGGCCGCTGGCTCGACGAATCGCAGGATGGCGACGAGAACCGCGTGATGATTGGAACGACTCTCGCGCAGAAGCTGAACCTGACGACTGGCGACAAGATCAAGCTTGAGGGCGCGAAGGGTCCGGGCGAATACGAGATTGTGGGCGTTTACAATGCCGGTGGCGACGAGGACAACGAGGTCTTCGCTCCGCTTGCATTGGTACAGAAGCTCACGGGCAAGAAAGGCCTGGTCACCAGTATTGAGGTGAGCGCGCTTACCACGCCCGACAACGAGCTTTCGGAGCGAGCGGCGAAAGACCCGACCAAGCTGACGGCTGCCGAGTATGAGACCTGGTACTGCACGGCTTATGTGAGTTCCATTTGCTACCAGCTTCAGGAGGCAATACCCGATTCGGTCGCGAAGGCGGTGCGCCAGGTTGCGGAGTCGGAAGGCGCGATTCTCGATAAGACGCAGCTGCTCATGGTGCTTATCACCATCCTCGCGCTTATCGGATCGGCGCTGGGCATTTCGAACCTCATCACCGCGACGGTCATGGAACGTTCGCGTGAGATTGGCTTGCTGAAAGCCATTGGCGCGCACGACCGGGCGATATCGGGGCTTCTGCTGGTTGAGATGATCGCGGTCGCCATCATCGGCGGCGCTATAGGCTTCGGTGTGGGCTATGGCTTCGCGCAGATTATCGGCTACACCGTCTTCAGTTCCGCCATCGACCTTTCGCCCATGGTGATTCCGCTCGTGGTGACGCTGGTTATTCTCGTAACGCTCGCCGGCTCGATTCCGGCTATCCGCACGGTGCTGCGGCTTGACCCTGCGGAGGTGCTCCATGGCCGCTAATCTTTCTATTCTCGAAAAGGAGGTGGATGCGCGATGAAACGTTCAAGCATGTATTTCCGCATGATTACCGCGTCGCTCGCTCGACGCAAATCGCGCATGCTCGTCGCGCTGCTTGCGATTATCGTCGGCTCGACCATCCTTGCCGGTTTGGTGATGGTGTATTACGACATGCCGCGGCAGATGAGCCAGCAGTTCCTGTCCTATGGCGCGAACATGATTCTCGTGCCGAGCTCGGATTCTGAGGGCATGACGCAGCAGGAGATTACGGATGCCACGGCCCAGGTCGATGGCGATGTCGAAAGCGCTCTCTCGTATGCCTACGAATCGGTGACAGTCAACGACGCGCCGGTTGTGATTGCGGGCTGCGATTTGCAGGCGACGCTCGACACGAGTCCCTTCTGGCAGATCGACGGTGCGCTGCCGTCTAAAAGCGGCGAGATTCTCGTGGGCCTTGAGCAGGCGGAATACTTCTCGCTTCAGGTGGGGGACACGATTTCGCTCGTGTATCTTCCCGCTGATGCCAAGGCGGTGACGGAAGGCGAGAACCTGCGTGGCGACATCGAGGGTTCCACGAAGATGGAATTCACGGTTACCGGCATTCTCGATACCGGCAGCACAGAAGAAGAGTACATGTTCATATCCGAGGAGGATATGGCACAACTCACCGGTGTTGACGCGCTGACTTACGACGTGACGGAGCTGCGCGTGAACGCCGATAACGATGCGCTCCAGCAGAGCGTCAGCGACATCGAGGAGAATGTGGAAGGCGTGACGCCGCAGCTGGTGAAGCGCATCACCCAATCGCAGACCGCGGTGCTCTCGAAGCTTTCGGCGCTCGTGCTGCTCGTGACCATCATCACGCTTGCGCTCACGATGATCTGCGTCGCCACCACGATGACGGCGGTCGTGACGGAGCGGCGCCAAGAGATCGGCCTGCGCAAGGCGCTTGGCGCTTCGGACAAGAGCATCATGCTTGAGTTCATGGGCGAAGGCCTTCTCCTTGGATTCATTGGCGGCCTCGTGGGCTCCTTCTTGGGATTCGGCTTCGCCTGGCTTGTCAGTACGAATGTGTTCAACTCGACCATCACCTTCCTGCCGGCGCTTGTGCCGCTGACGGTGCTGGTATCGCTATTGGTTACAGGGCTTGCCTGCGTTGTTCCGGTTCGCAATGCCACAAAGGTTGACCCGGCGCTCGTGCTTGCGGGCGAATAGGAAAGGGGTTTCTTGCAATGAGCCTTCTGGAATTGAAGAACGTATACAAGATTTACGGCGACCTGCACGCGCTTGACGATGTCAACATCAAGATCGAGAACGGGGAATGGGTCGCCATCATGGGTCCGTCCGGTTCGGGCAAATCGACCCTGATGAACATCATCGGCTGCATGGACAAGCCGACGAAGGGCGAGGTCCTACTTGATGGCAAGGACATCTCCAAGGAGACGAACCAGGGCCTGACGAACATCCGCCGCGACAAGATCGGCCTGGTGTTCCAGCAGTTCTACCTGATCAACTACCTGACGGCGGTTGAGAACGTGATGGTGGCGCAGTACTACCATTCGATGCCCGACGAGCAGGAGGCTCTCGAGGCCTTGCGCCGCGTGGGTCTTGAAGACCGCGCGCACCATCTGCCGAGCCAGCTTTCCGGTGGCGAGCAGCAGCGTCTGTGCGTGGCACGCGCGCTTATCAACCATCCCGAGCTCATCCTCGCGGACGAGCCCACCGGCAACCTCGACGAGAAGAACGAGCGCATCGTGCTCGAGCTCTTCCGCGAGCTGCATGAAGAAGGAACGACGATCATCGTGGTGACGCATGACGCCGAGGTTGGCGCGTCAGCCGAGCGCGTTATCACGCTCGAATATGGCAAGGTGACAAGTGAGAATGGCGGTACCGAGTTCGGCAAGGCCGCCCGAAAGGATCTTGTGTAGCATGACGAAGACGACGACTTTGAAACTGACGGCAATCGCGGCGCTTATGGCGCTTGCCGTGGGATGTTTCGGCCTCACCGCTTGCGGCGGTTCGGGCACGCTGAACGACGGCACCTATACTGGCCAGTCTGAGATGCATGATGAGGAGGCGCAGGCATCCGGCTATGGCGTGGCGACCGTCACCATCAAGGATGGCGAAATCACCGACTGCACCTTTGAGACCTACGAGCTCGATGGCACGCTGAAGGACGAGAACTACGGCGTGAGCCTTTCCGGCAACGAGAACAAGTACAAAGAGGCCCAGGCGGCTGTGGAAGCGGCTTCGGAATACGCCAATCAGCTCGTTGAAAAGGGCAGCGTCGATGATGTCGACGTCATTTCCGGCGCGACGGTGAACCTCACCGAATTCCAGGAAGCGGTCGACGACGCGCTGGCTCAGGCAAGGTCGTAACTGATGGATTTGAAGAAACTGCCCCTGGCGAATCTCAAGAGGCATATGGGGCGCACGACGGGCTTGGCGGCGATTGTCGCCCTGCTCGCCTTCGCCCTCTATGGTGGCAGCCTGCTTGTCACGAGCCTGCAGAACGGACTCGAGAGCCTCGAAGCGCGTCTTGGCGCGGATATCGTGGTGGCGCCGTATTCGGCGAAGACCCAGTATGACCTGCTGAATGACGTGCTCCTGGAAGGCACGCCGAGCAGCTTCTACATGGATGCGGACACCGTTGAACAAGTCGCTGCGATCGATGGAGTCGAAATTGCGAGCGGGCAATACTATCTCGCGACGATGAAGGCGAGCTGCTGCTCGACGCCGGTGCAGATAATCGGCTTCGACCCCGAGACCGACTTCACGGTGAAGCCCTGGATTTCCCGCACCTATGGCGGCGACATGGAGCTGATGGATGTGGTCGTGGGCTGCAATGTCTCAGGCAGCATTGGCGATAACATCATGTTCTACAAGAAGAACTGCCGGATAGTCGCGAAGCTCGATGAGACCGGCACCTCGATGGACAACGCGGTTTACGCGACCAACGAGACGGTGCAGGCGCTCATTCAAGCGGCGACCGATATGGGCTATGACCCGGCATCGCATCAGGATCCCGAAGAGGTGGTTTCCATCGTGAACGTGAAGGTGGCCGACGGCTACAACGTTGACGATGTGCTGGGCGCCATCAAATTGTATGTATCGGGAGTTTCGGCGGCTGAAACGCGAACGATGACCTCGGATATCGCCGACAGCGTCGGCGCGGTGGCAAGCGTCATCGCCACCGTATTCGGCGTGGTGTGGGTTCTGCTTGCCGCAGTGCTCGTCGTGGCCTTCATGGTCGTGGCGCGCCAACGGACGCGCGAATTCGCGATCTTGCGGGTTATCGGCACCTCGCGCAAGGGGCTCCGACGGATCGTCCTGAAGGAATCGGTGGTCATCGGTTCTCTGGGTGCGGTTGTCGGCATTGTTGTTGCGCTCGCTCTTGAGGTCGGGTTCAATACCGCTTTGGAAAGCGCGCTTGGATTGCCTTTCCTGCTGCCCGATGTCTCGACCATCGCGCTGTATGCGCTGCTTGCCTTCGTGGTGACGGTGGTGGCAGGCTGCGCGGCCTCCTACCTTTCGGCGATGAAGCTGTCGAAGGTGGATCCGGGCCGGACGCTTCGTGAGGAATAGGCTGATGCCGCATGATATGGGGAAAGGACGCGCACGATGAGTGATGCCTGCCTGGTTGCTGAAGGCCTGACGAAACGCTACTTCCGCAAGGGGCGCGAATCTGCACGTGAATTCGACGCGGTCTCGAATGTGAGCCTTGAGCTCATGCCGGGCGAGCTCGTCGTATTGATGGGTCGTTCGGGTGGCGGCAAGTCGACGCTGCTGAATATGCTTGCCGGCCTGCTCGAACCCTCCGAAGGCACGGTGACTTTCGAAGGGAAGAACCTGTATGCGATGGGCGACGAGGAGCGCTCGCGCCTGCGCAATGAGAACTTCGGCGTGATGCCGCAGGGGCAGACGCCGCTGTATAGCCTCAGCGTTATTCAGAATGTCACGCTGCCTCAGCTGATGTATCGTGAAGAGGCGGGCATCGAGGGCCGCGCGATGGATCTGCTCGACGAGCTCGGAATCAAGCCGCTCGCAGACGCGTATCCCGAAGAGCTTTCGGGTGGCGAGCTGCGCCGCATGGCCATTGCACGCGCGCTTTTGGGCAAGCCGCGCATTCTGCTTGCCGATGAGCCGACGGGCGATTTGGATGACGAGAGCACCCGGATGGTGCTTGAGAAATTGCAGGCGGCGGCCCAGGCGGGCGCTGCCGTGCTTATTGCCACGCATGATCAGGCGACGATTTCCTATGCGGATCGTGTGCTGAACATCGATGGCGGCGTGCTGAAAGAAGCACACAACGAGAAAGGTGAGAAATGAAATCGAAGATGATGCCGTTCGGCATTGCCCTGCTGGTGGTTGCCCTGCTCCTTATTGTGGGCGTCATGACCTTTGCCGGCGCCTGCGCCCATGACGACGGTTCGGTGTCGACCTGCGCTCGCGCATCGTGGGGTCTGGTCGGTGGCGGCGTGTTTCTTGCCGGCATCGCCATTGTGCAACTTGTGGTTGAAAGCCGCGGCGCGCAGATTGTCTGCGCGATTATCGCGGCCGCGCTTGGCGTGTTCATTTTCCTCGTGCCGGGCACCATTCTGCCGCTCTGCATGATGGAAACCATGCATTGCCAAGCAGTCATGAAGCCCTTTGGCCAGGTGATGGGCGCACTTGCCGTCATCCTGGGCATCGTGTCGCTCATTCGTGCCGCCCGCGCATAAAGCGCGCCCTTTTGAACCGGCTCGCGCGTCGTCGCGAAGTACGGTTCATTCGTGCCGCCCGCGCATAAAGAGCGTCTTGAGCGTCTCGCACGCCGTGGCGTGATGCGATTCATCCACGCCGCTCGCGCGTAAAGAGCGCGACGAAAGGCGATAAAAACCAACGTATTCAAGCGGTCGCCATTTGGCGGCCGCTTGTTGTTTGTCCATGCGACAGAAGGCGGCTTTTGCCCAGTTCTTTGCACGAATGCGCCTCTTTTGCAAACAGACTTTGCCGCGATTTGACAGAGGGCTTACCAAGAGCAAAAGAACGGTCCATAGACTTCTCCTAAATGCGTGAAAGCGCGACATTTTCGAGAAGGAGAAATGAGAGTATGGATCTAGCGACAATCGTGGTGGTGGTGATGGTCATCGCCACAGCTCTGATTTTCGATTTTACGAACGGATTCCATGACACGGCAAACGCCATGGCGACCTCCATTGCCACCGGCGCTTTGAAGCCGAAGACGGCGGTGCTGGCTGCAGGCACCTTGAACTTGGTGGGAGCTTTTCTTTCCACCGAAGTCGCCAAAACAATTTCTGGCGGCATCATCAATGAGGACGCGGTGACAATTGGAGCCGAGTTCATTTTCGCAGGCTTGGTAGGCGCCATCATATGGAACCTGCTGACCTGGCTCGTTGGACTTCCGTCCAGTTCCTCGCATGCGCTTTTCGGCGGCCTTGTGGGCGCCGTCATCGTGGGCGCGGGCGTTGAGGGCGTGAACTTCGGCGCGGTTCTCGGCAAGGTGCTCATTCCGGCGCTTGTTTCCCCGGTGGTCGCAGGCCTCGCGGCCTTTGTGGCGGTTCGGTTAATACTATTCATCGTTCGCAAGATGGACGAGAAGTACGTTGAAGACGGCTTCCGCCATGGCCAGACGATCACTGCCTGCCTGGTTGCTCTCTCTCACGGTTCGAATGACGCGCAGAAGACCATGGGCATCATCACGCTGACCCTGATCTCGGTTGGCGCGCAGGCATCGGGCACGGGCCCCCAGCTTTGGGTTATCGCCGTTTGCGGTCTCTCTATCGCGCTGGGCACCTACATGGGCGGCTGGCGTGTCATCCGCACGCTGGGCAAGGGCCTGACCGAAATCAGCACGCCGCAGGGTTTCGCTGCTGAAGCCGCTTCTGCGACGACGATTCTCGTCTCCTCGCATCTGGGCTTCGCGCTTTCCACGACGCAGGTTTGCTCGGGTTCGATCATCGGTTCCGGCCTGGGCAAGAAGGGCTCGGTCGTGAACTGGGGCATTGCGGGCCGCATGTTGCTCGCATGGCTCGTCACCTTCCCGGCTGCCGGTGTGGTCGGCGCGGTGGCTTGCGCGGTGGCGAAGACCGGCCTGGCCGGAACCATCGCGGTGGCTCTTGCGGGCATCGTGATCGCGCTCATCATCTTCCGTCTGTCGCGTCGCAACCCGATCAACGCCATGAACGTGAACAACTCTTCGCAGGTGAAGGTCACGCCTGTCAAGCCTGCGATGCCGACGGCTGCATAAGGAGGAAGCTCAAAAATGGAACAAGCAATGAATTTCCTGTTGGTGCTGGTGACGGCCGTGGCCATCGCCGGAAGTGTCGGAACGCTTTATGCCTCTGGTCTGCGCCTGTGGGCTGAGGGAATCGTCGACGACAAGGGCCATGCCGAGCTGCTGCCCCGCATCGGATCGGTCATCTGCTTCGGCGGCTGCGTGGTCATCGTTCTGTTCGCGCTGTATCTGATCATCCCGGCGTTTCACTAAGCCTTGGGCTTGTGAGTAAACGAGAAAGGCTGCAAGCAAGATGGAAAAGATTCTGGCTGGCATTGATGGCAGTGAGCGCGGCAATAAGGCCCTCGAGTGGGCGGCCCGCCTGGCTTGGGCCGAGAAGGCGCAGCTGACCCTGATCACAGTCATCGACCGCGCGTTCCTGAAGGATGTGGGAACGCACGAAGAGTACGCCGAGAGCTGCGTTGGCGGTCTCCTTGAGAATATGGCGCAGCGCGTGTACGCGAAGTATCCCGAACTGATTTGCGAGACGCGCGTCGAATACGGCAAGCCGATTGAGGTTCTTGCCAAGGCCGCTGACGACTACGACATGCTGGTTGTCGGTTCGCACCACGGCCGCACGATCGGTAAGACGGTCAGTGGCGCGACGGGCCTGCGCATCGTCCTGTCGACGAAGACGCCGGTTGCGGTGATTCCTGCCGACTGGACGGCTGAAGAAGCTGGCGATGGCATCCTCGTGGCGGTTGGCCCCGAGCAGCGTGGTGACGCGGCAATCAACTTTGGCGTGAAATTCGCCGATGAGCTGGGCATGTCGCTTCGCCTTGTTTCGGCATGGGGACTTCCCGCCTACCTGACGCTTCCTTCCGAGTCCATGGGTGGCGGTCTGCAGCCGGTTGGCGCCGCTTTCCAGGAGCGCTTGGACGGCTACGTCGCGAGCATCAAGCTGGATAAGCCGCATCTGAAGGTGACTGGCGAGGCTATCGAGGGTCCGTCGCCGACGAAGGTTCTGCTTGAAGAGGGCAAGTCGAGTGCTGTCCTTGTCATGGGCGCCTATGCGCACACGGCTATCGGCCGCGCGGTCTTCGGCAGCGTGACGCACAGTGTGCTTTTGAACCTCACGGTTCCCACGGTGCTGGTATCCCTCGACTAAACGTTCGATTGAACAAGCCCCCCTCCCTCGCGCGTGCGCTGTTGGGACGGTCAGTATTCCGGCACAGAGAGGCGCCGGACTCAGACCGGCGCCTCAGCGCTCGCGCTTTTTTATTCCCTTAGCGCTCCCCGTGGCTTTTACTGGCGATAATGGGCGAGGAATTCCTCGAGACCGTCGAGCGCGTCTTTGAGCATATGGCGGCGCGGCAGGTACACGATGCGGAAGTAGCCGGGCTTTTCCCAGTTGAATCCCTTGCCGCCAACAACGAGAACATGCTTTTCACGCAGCAGGTCGAGCGCGAACTGGTCGTCGTCGGTGATATGGAACTTCTCGGGGTCGAGGCGCGGGAAGATGTAGAACGCCGCCTCCGGCTTCGTGACCGTCACGCCATCCATGGCGCAAAGGCGCTCATAGACGTATTCGCGCTGGTTGTAGATGCGTCCACCGGGCTCCAGGTACGCCTGCGAACGCTGAATGCCGCCGAGACAGGTCTGCACGATCGACTGCGCGGGCACGTTCGAGCACAGGCGCATGTTGGAAAGCATATTGATGCCCTCGATGTAGTCGCGGGCGATGCGCTTGTTGCCGGAAAGGCTCATCCAGCCGATGCGGAAGCCAGCGATCATATGGCTCTTCGACAGGCCGTTGAACGTGACGCAGAAGAGGTCGGGCGCAAGGCTCGCGATGGAGACGTGCTCCTTGCCATCCATTACGAGGCGGTCATAGATTTCGTCCGCGAAAATGACGAGCTGGTGCTCGCGCGCCACCTCGACAATCTCCTGAAGCACCTCGCGGGGGTAGAGCGCACCGGTGGGGTTGTTGGGATTGATAATGACGATGCCCTTGGTGCGCGGCGTGATCTTCTTGCGGATGTCGTCAATGTCGGGGTACCAATTCTGCTGCTCGTCGCACACGTAATGAACCGGGTGGCCGCCGGCGAGAGTCGCGCAGGCGGTCCAGAGCGGGTAATCGGGGCTCGGCACGAGAATCTCGTCGCCGTCATCGAGGAATGCCGACATCGAAAGGTTGATGAGCTCGGAGGCGCCATTGCCCGTGTAGATGTCTTCCACGTCCACATTGGGAATGCCCTTGAGCTGGTCGTATTGCATGATCGCCTTGCGGGCGCTGAAGAGGCCGCGGCTGTTGGAATAGCCCTCGCAGTCGACGAGCTGGTCCTGCATGTCCTTCACGACCTCGTCGGGGGTGCGGAAGCCGAAGGGCGCGGGGTTGCCGATATTGAGCTTCAATACATGAATACCCTGGTCTTCCATGCGCATGGCCTCGTCGAGGACGGGGCCGCGCACATCATAGAGGACGTTGTCGAGCTTGCTGGATTTTTTGAATTCGCGCATGGGTGTTCCTTTCGCGGAATGTGATGCCTGCTGGGAAGTGACGGCGGGTTTGGTGTTGATTGCCGATTTTGAAGCGGCGTTCTGTTTATCGGCCGCATCCGACGGTTCCGGAGTGGGGTTCAAGCCGCAAGTGGGCGCATCGCTTGTCGCGCCTTTTGCGGCAGTCG
>CAVFFT010000019.1:0-24898 GCA_963621885.1 bacterium | reverse complement strand
GTGGGGTTCAAGCCGCAAGTGGGCGCATCGCTTGTCGCGCCTTTTGCGGCAGTCGACGTTGTCGCCGCATCGCTTGTCGCGCCTTTTGCGGCAGTCGGCTTTGCGGCGGGTGCCTTTGCCGCTGCATTGCGCACTTCGGCTGACGCTTTCGCAGCCGCGCATTTTCGCGCAGCGCTCGCCTTTACCACCGTGTCTTGAGGCGCCTCCGCACCCGAAAGCCATTCAGCTGGCACATCAAGAATGCCCGCGAGCGAATGCAGAATGCCTTCACGTGGGGCCGACTTGCCGTTCAAATATTGGCTGAGTTGCGACTTGCCCAGCTTCACTTCTTGTTCAGCGGCGATTCGCAAGACGTCGACCTGCTTCATCTGCTGGCGTTTCATGGCGTCTCGCAATCGCTCGGAGAAGAGCTCCTGGTTCAATCTGACCTCCTCACCGAATTGATTGAGTAATATCGAACTTGGTTCAACTTATTCGCAGTGTGCCACAAGAAGTTCAATATCGCAATGGTCCGCCAAGAAAGGTTCAAATTAGCCGACGCACTGCAAGGAAAAATGAACTTTCATGCCAAAGAAATTGAACTTCAGACGAGGCAGCGCCGCTTTTGCTTCTTGTAAATTCTTTTGACAATTCCCGTGATATGCCGGGTTTCGCCTTGCGGGTGGGGAAGGCCGGCGGCATAATGCCCCCGGCACGTTTCAGATAGATCGGCATGGCGAGAGCCGCGCCCGGTGCGTGGATAGTCCGCGCATTTCGCAAGTGCCCATTCGCATGCCAGGGAAGGAAAATCATGCCTCAAGCAGCTGCCGCGTCTGCGGCACGGACCCGTTCCATTGCCTACGTCGCGCTCTCGATCGCCTTAATGGCGGTGGGCGCATGGGTCACGGTTCCCCTTGGACCCGTCCCCTTCACTCTGCAGATTTTCGTTTTCACCTTCGTCCTTGTCGCGCTTGAGCCGAAACTCGCGCTCGCGTCGGCGTTGGGCTATCTGGTGATCGGTGCCATCGGCGTGCCGGTCTTCTCCTCGATGCGTGGCGGCATTGGCGTGCTTGCCGGACCGACGGGCGGATTCATCTGGGGCTACATCGTGGGCTACCTGGCGGCCTTTGGCGTCGGTGCCCTTCTGAAGAACCTTGGCGGCGCAAAGGGGGAGGGCAAAGCGACGGTTGCCACCGCAATTCGCGCATTCGCCATGGCCTTCGTCTTCCTCGTCATTACCTATATATGCGGTTGGTTCCAGCTCATGATTTCCATGGGACTCACGCCGGAAGCGGCTTTTGCGGCGGGCGTCGCGCCCTTTGTGATTATCGATATCGTCAAGATTGTGGTGGCGGTTTTCATCGCGCTTGCGGTGAAGCGAGCCCTCGAGGTGGCGCGCTAGGAATCCCCTCAAGTCGAAACGCCTTATCAACGCGGGTTTCTCGCGCGCATTCCGCAGATTTCCCGTGCAAATAGAGCCCTTCCACAGCATCCGTCCATTGGGCGGATGCTGTTATTTCGGGCCTTATCCCTTCTCCTAATAGATAGATTTTGCTGATTATTCACGCGTGGTTTTATTCACCTAGCTTTTCATATCGAAATCGTTGCTCTAAAATAGCGAGAGGAAAAAGCCGGGTGGCAAACTGCTCGTGTCGGCGGAGTGTAGACGTGGGCGGAACTTCCATCTGGTGAATTCGACCGAAAGGAAGTAAGTATGGAAGGCAAGATGAACGCTCTGCTGAAGACCGCTCCTGAACCGGATGCGATGCAGTACGTCGAGGATTATCCGATTCCTCAGATCAAGGACGACGAGGTCCTGCTCGAGATCAAGGCCGCTGGCATCTGCGGTACCGACCATTCGCTGTATCGCTGGAACCAGGCCATTGCCGATTCCTACAATATCCAGTTCCCGGCTATCTTCTGCCATGAGTTCTCCGGCGTCATCGCCGAGGTGGGCCCGAACGCCCCGAAGAACCTCAAGGTTGGCATGCCTGTTACCGCTAACCCGGTTCTTTATGATGACACCTGCGAGTGGTGCGACCGCGGCATGGTGAACATCTGCGACAACCGTCCGTTCTACGGCACCGACCTGCCGGGCGCGTTCGCGAAGTACATGGCAATCCGTGGCATCAACGTCATCCCGATGCCCGAGAACGTTCCGTTCACCCAGGCTGCTCTTCTCGAGCCCCTCTGCGTTGCTATGAACGCTGTTGAGCGCCTCGATCCGCAGATCGGCGACACCGCTGTCGTCATGGGCCCCGGTGCTATCGGCCTGCTCATGGTCTCCCTGCTCATCCAGGCTCGCGGCATCCGCAAGGTCATCGTCACCGGCCTCGACGCAGACAAGAAGCGCTTCAAGGTTGCTGAGCAGCTCGGCGCTATCACGCTGAACGGCTCCGAGTGCAACGTCGTCGAAGAGATCAAGAAGCTCACCGACGGCCGTGGCGCTAACATCGTCCTCGATGCTACCGGCTTCTTCGGCGCTGTGCCGCAGGCTATGGAGTTCGTGGCTAAGAACGGCAAGATCGGCGTGACCGGCCTGCCCGCAAAGCCCTCCGAGATCCACATGACCCCGCTGTCCATGCGTCAGATCTCCATCATCGGTTCGCGCGCTTACCAGCGTAAGAACTGGCGTCAGGCTCTGAACCTGCTGGCCAACGGCTTCGACATCTCCCTGATCTCCAACATGGTCATTCCTATGAAGGATTGGCGTAAGGGCATGGAGTTCATTGAGTCCGGCGAAGGCCTCCGTGTTGTTCTCCAGCCGTAATTAGATTTCGGAATAGGACGCGGGCGTGTTGTGAATGAAAGCGCGCCCGCGCCTTGTCGTATTATCGGTTTGTAGTATTGGGGGGATTGGCCACCTCGGCCGCTTCCTTGTACGAAGGAAAGCGAGGATGCGCTCTGCCTGACGCGTCCTCAGGCTAAAACGAAGGAGTTACAATATGGCAGGATTGGAAGGCACACTCGTCGTAGAGCTTACCCAGTATGCTGCTGGCCCGGCCGCAGGCCGCGCACTGGCAGAGATGGGCGCAAAGGTTATCAAGGTTGAGCCGTTTTCCGGTGACGAACAGCGCACGCAGGGCCTTGCTTGGGGCATGCGTTTCCGCACCGAGTTCGACGACGTCGCCTATGACTGCGGTTCCTTCAACAAGGAATGGACGGCCATCGACTGCAAGAATCCCGAGGGCAAAGAGGTCATGCTCAACCTTATCTCCAAGGCTGACATCTTCCTTACCTCGCTTCGTTCCGGCGCTCTGGGACGCCTCGGCCTCGACTACGAGAGCCTGCATGAGAAGTTCCCGCGCCTCGTTTGGGCTCAGAACCGTGGCTACGGTGAGTTCGGCCCGCTGAAGGACGCAAAGGGCTTCGACGCGACCGCTTACGCGGCTCGCTGCGGTTTCGTTTCCGCTATCCCGCAGAACAACGAGCACTATGAGCCGGGCAATGCTCCCATCGCTTTCGGCGACTGGAACACCGGCGTGGCTCTGACCGCTGGCATCCTCGGCGCTTACGTGAACGCTATCAAGACCGGCCAGGGCGACAAGGTCACCGGCTCCCTCTACCACACCGGCACCTGGGGCATGACCTCCGCAATCATCGCTCAGCAGCAGGGTTGCGACTACCCGAAGAACCGCATGGAGGCCAAGTGCCCGACGAACAACAGCTATCGTTCGTCCGACGGCGTGTGGTTCCTCATGTGCTTCGGCAACTACAACAAGTATCGTGACCTCGTCTGGGATACCCTCGAGATGGACGAAGAGTGGTACGGCGACGACTACAAGACCCTCGAGATCATGGCTGAGAACGGCAAGTACGTGGACGTGACCCGTGCGATGCACGAGGCAACCCAGAAGTTCACCTACGAAGAGCTCCTGAAGCGCTTCCGCGAGAACGACATTCCGTTCGAGAAGATCCAGACCGTCACCGACGTCATCAACGACCCCGAGGCCTACGCGAACGACCAGCTCCGTAAGATTCCTTACGCTGAGCAGGGTTACGACAAGACCGGCTTCGAGGATGACGGCACCTACACCGTCACGACCATGCCGTTCCGTCTGGCAAGCCTCGGCGACCCGGTTCTGTATCGCAGCCGCCCGACCGGCTACGACACCCGTCGCATCCTGAAGGAGTTCGGCTACACCGACGCCGATGTCGACAAGCTCGATGCCGATGGCGCCGTCATGTGCTACAAGGGCGATCCGGTTCCTGAACTGGCTCTCCAGCCCAGCTATGGCCCCCACACCCCCGAAGATAGAAAGGTGAAGTAAACAATGCCCAAGTCTTCTTTCAACGATATTACCGTCCTTGACTTTTCGCGTTACCTGCCCGGCGGCTATGCGACGCAGACGCTCGCTGACCTCGGCGCTAACGTGATCAAGTGCGAAGATACCGGCCTTGGCGACTTCATGCGTCACGACTTCCCGACGAAGGGCGGCGGCGTTTCCTACTACGTCAACGCTCTTGGCCGCAACAAGAAGTCCGTGTCCCTCAACCTGAAGAATGCCGATGCTGTTGCCGCTTTCCACAAGATGGCAGAGCAGGCTGACGTCATCGTCGAGTCCTTCCGTCCCGGCGTGACCAAGAAGCTCGGCATCGACTACGACACCATCAAGGCGATCAACCCGCGCATCATTTACTGCTCGATTTCCGCCTACGGTGCCACCGACCCGCGTTCGCTCAAGCCGCAGCACGACCTGAACATGCAGGCCACCGCTGGCTACCTCGCAGTGAACCACGGTTCCATGAGCCCGCTGCACCTGTGCGACCTCTCCACCGGCATGACGGTGGGCCAGGCCCTTCTTGCTGCTCTCTTCGAGCGCGAGAGCACGGGCGAGGGCTGCTACATCGACACGAGCATGTTCGACTGCTTCGTGTGGTGGAACTCCCTGCTTGACTCCCGTTGGAGCTTCAACGATGGCGAGTGCAAGCGCACCGACCTCGAGTATCCTTCCCTCGCATACAACGTATACGAGACCAAGGATGGCCGCCGTTACTCCCTCGGCATGGTCGAGGCGAAGTTCTGGAAGAACTTCTGCGAGGCTGTCGGCCACGAAGAGCTGCTCGGCCACGGTCTTGACCGTGAATGGGAAGCTCCCGAGCTGTTCGAGACCGTTCGCGAGATCATGAAGTCCAAGACCTGCGACGAGTGGGTTGCTTGGTTCGACGAGCCGGAGCATGCGAACATGTGCGCTGCTAAGGTGAACACCAAGACCGAGGGCATCAACCAGCTCCTCGTCGAGAACCCGGAGGCTCTGGCCTACGTGGACTTCCCGCGCGTTGGTCGCGTTCTGCAGACCGGTCTGCCGCACCACCTCTCCAACATCCCGACCCCGATTTCCGAGTACAAGGCCGTTTCCGACCTGGGCGCGGACACCGAGGCAGAGCTGAAGAAGGTCGGCTACACCGACGAGCAGATCCAGAAGATGCACGAAGAGGGCGGCATCAAGTTCGCCTCCGACTTCCCCGAGGAAGAGGATCGTGCGCCTATCGCTCCCGAAGGCTTCGCCAACAATGAGCTCGGCCCCCTCTACTAAGGGCTCGACTGCTACAAAGAGCGTGAGGACTTAGCCCGAAAGGGCGGCGCCTAAACGATCGAAAAGGCCGTTCGCATTATGCGGGCGGCCTTTCTTAGCGCTTGAGGGGTCGGGTCGCAAATGCTTTCGGAAAGCGATGAACTCTTGGGCTTTTCGGAAGGACGTTCAAATAGTCTTCCTGAGACGACGATTCCTTATGGCCATTCGGAAGGACCGGGCTTCAGAATTCTCCAAAGAGGTCTGGTCGCAAAATCCCTTTGCTATACTCGTGGGGAAATTCAGAGGGAGGCACACATGTACAGTCTCAGGACGGAAGCGGAATTCGACGCGGCGCATTTTCTGACCGACTACTACGGGAAATGCGAAAACCTGCATGGCCATCGCTGGCGCGTCGTCGCGTATATCGAGCAGGAAGAGCTGCAAGTCGAGGGCACGATGAAGGATATGGTTCTCGATTTTGGCGAGTTCAAACGCGAGGTGCGCGCAATGTTGAACGCGGTCGACCACACCTTCATTGTCGAAGAGGGCTCGCTTATGCCGAAGACGTTGGCCTGTCTTGAAGAAGAGGGCTTCACGCTGACGATGGTGCCTTTCCGCACGACCTCGGAAAATCTCGCCCACTGGTTCTTTGACCAGCTCGCGGAACGCGGCCTGCCGGTGAGCCAGGTTGAGGTCTACGAGACGCCCAACAACTGCGCCATTTATCGCAAGAACTAGGGCGCCTGAATGGAGCTCGTTTCCAGCGTTCGCGGCGCATAGCTATAGAGCGTTTCTCGCGCTTGCGCTGCAGAGGAATTGCCCGTTACCAGCGCTCGAGCTGCAAAAATGAGGCCTCTTGCAAGAGCCGGGAGGGCCGACGAAGGGAATCGAACTACTCGCGTGGCTAATGTCGCCTGAATGCGTTGGTGGGGAATTTATCCGAGCGCGTAAGATATGAACGCGCAATATGTCCGGGTTGGCGTGTGCTTACGTGTACAGAACATGTTGCTTGGGCGATATCGTCCCAGTCTGGGGGCTTGTGGCATAATGCCTGAGGGGACTCGTAAAACAAGCAGAGAGAATAGCGCAAAGCGGAATGCCGGATAATCGCAATCAACAGGATTACAGACGCAGCGAGCGGGGAAGTGGACAAACGCCGTCCGAACCACCCGCGCGGCGCATGTCTGCCTCCTCGCAGGATGCGAGCGCGAATCGCCGGTCATACGATAGCGCGTCTGCGTATTCGCGTGAGCGCAATGAGCGCATGCGCAATTCCTCTTCACCGGCGCCGCGCGCCCCGCAAAGGGAGGGCGCCGCTTCGCGAGGAGCTTCCTCGTCGGGAGCTCGCTCTTCACGAATGGGAGAGGGCGCGAGCCGGTCATATGCGTCCCCGCAGGCAAATGGTTTTGAAAGAAATGCCTCACAACAGGGGAGTGTTCCCTCGTGGATGAACGCGCCACGCCAGGCGCGCGATACGCAATTTCAAGGGCGAGATGTCCAACGTCAAACGCGCGATGCACAGCGTCAGGGCGTGCCGCGTCAAGGTGCGCAGCGCCAGAATCTGCCGCGCCAGGGACGAGATATGTCCCGGGAATTCATGAGAGGCGAAGCGGGCAATCGCGCTCAAGCTAGCAGGACCGCATCGCCCTATGCGCGGGGCAACGCGCCGCGCGATTCGTGGCGCGAAGCGGGCGCTCAGCAGCCGCGAGCGCGCTACCAGCAGAATGAAGAACGGCAACCGGGTCCATCCCGTCCGCCCCAGCGTGGGGCGTCTCGTCCGATTGACGAGGCTTTCGATCCGGTTGCAAGAATCGTAGGGAGCACCGGCGCGGGAAGAGGGCGTGGCGGCGCGGCAGCGCGCAGCTTCGACTTTGCTGATGCGTTTCAGCTGGCGAAATACATTCTCATAGCGGCGGTGGCTATTGTCGTCGTGTTCTTCGTCGGACGCGCAATCTATTCTGTGACTCCGGGAACCTATTCGGTTGCGGGTGAACAGATGCAAATCAACCGGGGTTCGACCTATCGCGACCTCGTCGATTCGGGAACGCTGGGGGTTTCGAAGGGAAATCTCGTTGCCGTGGACGGCTCGATTCTGGAAGAGGGATCGGGTGACGATCCGACGGTCTATCTCGACGGCAACCCCGTGAACCTCGATGACCAGATTTCCGATGCGGGAAATATCACGGCGGAAAACGGTGCCGATCGCACGGAGCCCTACACCGCAACACAGAAGACGACCGCGGTTGAAACCAAGATCGCGCGCGATAAGCAGTCGGAAGAGGAAGGCGCCGCCAAGAACGTCTTCAATTTCTATAACGGCGTGCTGCATGTGGTGACGCAGAAGGGCCAAGAGGGCATCACGGAGACGCGGACTGGCGAAACCTCCGGCAAGACGGCTGAGGTTGAAGTGCAGAAGAACGAGCCGCGGGTCGTGGAAAACCTGCATCCCGTTCTTTCCGATGACCAGAAGCTTGTGGCGCTCACGTTCGATGACGGTCCAACCGAGTCGGGTGGCGATACGGACACGATTCTGGAAGTGCTCGACCAGTACGGCGCGAAGGCGACCTTCTTCATGCTGGGCAGCCAGGCGGAAGCGAATCCCGAGGTTGCCAAGCGGGTATCGGATGCGGGCCATCAGGTGGCGTCGCATTCCTATTCGCATGACGCGGAGCATTTCCTCAATAGCGACAAAGCGGATGACGTGCGCGAACAGGTGCAAAAAGCCCGCGACGCGATTGAGTCGGCTGTTGGCTATGCGCCCAGCTATATCCGCCCGCCAGGAGGCAACATCGACGTCAAGGGCATCGAAGCGGCAGGCGACCGTGCCGATGGCTATATCGGTTGGACGGTCGACCCGCATGACTATGACCGCCCCGGTGGCGATGTAATTGCGGAAAACATATTGAACCAGGTGAGCCCGGGTTCGATCGTGCTGCTCCATGATGGTGGCGGCGATCGTTCGCAGACCATCGAGGCTATCAAGACGGTCATTCCCGAGCTGCAGAGCCAGGGTTACACCTTTGTCACGATTGACGAGCTTGTTCAAGCGGTATTGAACAGCGGCGATTCGAGCTCCTCGGATTCGAGCTCCTCGTCGTCCACGTCGGATTCGTCCAGCGAGTCGAGCGTCTAGCGTTTCTTCTTGTTGGCGCGCTGACGTTTGCGCTGCTGAGCACGGCGGCGTTTAGTTGCGTAGTAGCGGCTCGACGCAAAGAAGCCGATGCCCGATGCGGCGATAATCAGCATGCCAAGCCCGAAGCCGACGCTCTTGCGGGTCTCATCGTCGAGATTCTCGATGCCACAACCAGCCAGCGGCACGCACAGGCATGCGCAGGCGAGTACGGCGACGACAAGGGAAGCGAAACGCGAGTTCATGGTAATGGTCCTTCCCTTACCGAATTGCGAATGCGATGGACAGATGGGCGATACTCATGCGAAGGGCTTTCTAGGCGGGCATGCTTTCCAGCCATGCGTAGAACTTCTTCATGTGCGTGAAGGTCTCTTCGCTGATGTAGTGCTCGACGCGGCAGGCGTCCTCTTCTGCCGTGGCGGTCGAGACGCCCATCTTCTCGAAGAGATTGCACAAAAGGATATGGCGCTCGTAGACGCGCTTCGCGATCTCCTCGCCCTTGGGGGTCAGATGCAGGCCGGTTCCGTTGTCGGGCTCGACATAGCCCTGCTCTCGGAGCTTCGTCATCCATTCGCTAATCGTCGGCTTTGAAAAGCCCATTTTCTTCGCGAGGTTCACGGGACGGACGGTGTCGAGTTCAAGGCCTAGGACATAAATATCTTCAAGATACATTTCCATGGATTCGCTGTTAAGTCGCATGGATGCTCCTCTGTGTTTGAAAATTGCTTATCGGCATTTTACGAGAAAAGCCCCGAAGATTAAAGCGAAACAAGTTAGGGAACCCTAATTCAACCGCAAATGAACATGGTTTGTCAGCGCGGCGGCCGCGGCGAATATCATCCCCATCGGAGAAAACCCCACGGTTGCCGAAAGCCAGCGGTGCCGGGAATCGTTTTGGGTATGCTAAGTCCATGGAGGAGAAGACCGGCATCATAATCGTGAACACGGGAAGCCCGACGGCTCCGACCGCCGAGGCGGTACGGTCGTACCTTGCCCGTTTTCTCATGGATCCGCGCCTGGTGGCGGTGCCGCGTCCTATCTGGCGTTGCATTCTGCACTATTTCATTCTGCCGCGGCGTTCGGGCGTTTCCGCGAATAAGTACAAGCTCATCTGGGAAGACGAAGGCACCCCGCAGGGAAGTCCCCTCGCGCGGGCGCACGCGCAAATGGCGGCGGGTCTTGCGAAGCGGCTTGAGGGAACGGGCGTCGAGGTTCGCGCGGCGATGTGCTATGCGCCTCCTTCGGTGGAAAGCATGCTGCGCGAATTACGAGACGCGGGTTGCACGCGCATCGTGTACCTGCCGGTATATCCGCAGGCGGCGTACACGCAGGTGGGGTCGTGCATCGACCTGTTTGGCCAGGCGTGTCGCAAGCTTGGCTGGAATCCGCCGGTCGAGCTTATTGCCGACTTCTGGAACGACACGGAATACCTGAAGGCGATTGCTCAGTCGATTCTCGATGCGGGTTTCGACGCGGAGCGCGACTATCTCGACCTGTCCTACCACGCCATTCCCTTGCGCGATATCGAACACGGCGACACCTACCAGGATGTCGCGTATCAGACGAACCGGGAGCTGTCGCATCTGCTGAATCTTAAGCCGGGTCGCTGGACCACCGGTTTCCAAAGCGTGTTTGGCCTGCGTCCGCAGGATTGGACCTCGCCTCTTTCCACGGGGATCCTCGCCGATTGGGGTCGCGAAGGCGTGCAGAACGTCTATTTCTGTTGCCCCGGCTTTTCCGCCGATTGCCTCGAGACGCTCTATGACGTGCCCTACGATATGGAACCGGCCTACAAGCTGGCTTATCGCGAGGCGCATCCCGAAGGGCCTGAGCCCTCGTTCACCTATGTGCCGTGTCTTGATGCGGAAGAGACCTACCCGCACATTCTCTATCACGTACTGAGCGAACGTTCGGAATTCCTGCGCGACGAGCTTTCGTAGTTTGTATGCCAAATTCCCCATGCGAATGTAACATTCGCATGTCGAGAATCGGGACTTGATGCCGTTCCCCATATCCGTATGGTGCACGCGCGCACATTGGTGTACCCTGTGGGGCACTGGAACGCTTTAGATTGCTAAAGTGCTGGAGATATGGGAGGGAACATGAAGAAAAAGCTTATGCTCGTTTTTGGCGTGGCCTGCGCCATGTGCCTGTGCCTCGGCCTGCTTGCTGGTTGTGGTTCGTCGAGCAGCGAGTCCTCTGCGAGCGATTCGAGCGCGGCTTCCACCGCTGAAGTCACGACCTTTGTTGTCGGCTTCGACAAGAGCTATCCGCCGTACGGCTACGTGGGCGATGACGGCGAATTCACCGGCGTTGACCTCGACCTTGCCAAGGAAGTCTGCGACCGCAACGGTTGGGAATTCAAGGCTGAGCCGATCGACTGGGATGCGAAGGATGCGCTCATCAACCAGGGCGACATCACCTGCATTTGGAACGGCTTCACCTATGAGGGCCGCGAGAACGATTACGCCTTCTCTGGCCAGTACATGATCAACGCTCAGGTTGTCGTCGTGAAGGCCGATAGCGACATCAAGACGCTTGCCGACCTCGCCGACAAGACGGTTATCACCCAGGTCGATTCCGCGGCGCTTGACGTGCTCGACGGCGACATGAAGGATGTCCAGGACACCTTCAAGGACGGCAAGGTTCAGACCATCGCCGACTACAACAACGCTTTCATGCAGCTGGAGAGCGGCACCGTTGACGCGGTCGCCTGCGACCTCTCCATCGCGGCTTACCAGATGGCTGCCAAGTCCGATGTCTATCGTCAGCTTGACGAGCAGCTCTCTTCCGAGCATTATGCGGTAGGCTTCAAGAACGATGAAGCCGGCCAGGCGCTTGCCGACCAGGTGACTGCGACTCTGAAGGAAATGGATGCCGACGGCACCGTTGAGGAGATTTGCAACAAGTACGCCGACCAGGGCGTCTCGTACGCGAACTGGTGCTTGGAATAGCACAAATGAGTGTGGCGGGGTAACCCGCCGATGATTGAAAGGGGTGGGAGACGGATGCGCTCCCGCCCCTTTCCGTGAAGGTGGTGGATTCATGGAACTGGGAACCATGATGGGCATTTTGGGCGCGGGCTTTTTGCTCACGCTTCAAGTGTTTGTAGTGACGCTTATCGGTTCGCTGCCCCTCGGGGTGGTTATTGCTCTTGCGCGCATGAGCAAGTTCAAACCGCTTTCCCTGCTGGCGCAGGTCTACATTTCGTTCATGCGCGGCACACCGCTCATGCTTCAGTTGATGGCGCTCATGTTCGGCCCCTATTACATCTTCGGGCTCTCGATGGGCTCCGATTGGAAATTCTGGGCCTGCGACATCGGCTTCATCTTGAACTACGCGGCCTATTTTGCCGAAATCTACCGCAGTGGCATTCAATCCATTCCCGTTGGCCAATACGAGGCGGCCGAGGTATTGGGCTACACCAAGAGCCAGACCTTCTTCCGGATCGTTCTCCCGCAGGTCATCAAGCGCATCCTTCCCGCAATGGGAAATGAGATCATCACGCTCGTGAAAGACACATCGCTCGCATTCGTGCTGGGCATCGCCGAGATGTTCACCGAGGCGAAGGCGCTCGCCGCGAGCCAGGTAAGCATGCTGCCCTACGTGATTGCGGCGGGCATGTACTGGGTATTCAACCTCGCGGTCGAGTTCATCCTGAACAAGATCGAGAAGAAGATGTCGTACTACCATGACTAGCCGCGATACGCTTGGCGTACGCGCAGCTGCCGTAGCGCGTGGTGACGCAGAAGGCGTCCGCGCAGACGTGACAAATGGCGACATGCTTGCAGGCGCAGCCGCCACCGCGAAGAGCGACGATACGCTTGCAACTGACGCGCATTTGACCGCGGACATTTCGAAGGCCTTTTGATGGCCGGTTTCTGGGGAAAGGGTCTTGCATGAGCGAAACACGAGACACCGTTGTTGAACTTGAGAATATAGAGAAGAGCTTTGGCAACAATATGGTGCTGAAGGACATCAGCCTTTCCGTCAAGAAGGGCGAGGTCGTGAGCATCATCGGTTCTTCGGGTGGCGGCAAGTCGACCTTGCTGCGCTGTGCGACGCTTCTCGAAACCTTCGAGCGGGGCCGCCTCGCGTACGGCGACGTTGTCGTGGCGCAGCCGGGAGCGGACGGTCGCGCGGTCTATGGTGGGAAGAAGACCCTCGCCGAGGCCCGTTCTCATTTCGGGCTTGTGTTCCAGAATTTCAACCTGTTCCCGCACCGCACGGTGCTGCAGAACATTTCCGACGCGCCCATCCTCGTGAAGGGCACTCCGCGTGCCGAGGCGGAAAGCCGAGCGCGCGCCCTTATCGAGAAGATGGGGCTTACGGGCAAGGAGAGCATGGTTCCCTGCGAACTTTCGGGTGGCCAGCAGCAGCGCGTCGCCATCGCCCGCGCCTTGGCGATGAATCCCGAGATGCTCTTCTTCGATGAGCCCACGAGCGCGCTCGACCCGGAGCTGACCCAGGAGATTCTGCGCGTCATTCGCAATCTGGCCGAAGAGCATATGACGATGGTCATCGTGACGCATGAGATGTCGTTCGCGCGTGACGTGTCCGATCGCGTCATCTTCATGGACAAGGGCGTCATTGTGGAAGAGGGTCCCGCCCGCGAGGTTATCGACCATCCACAGCACGAGCGCACCAAGGCCTTCCTTTCGAAAGCGGCTGTGTAACATCGGCTGGCACGCGTATCGGTTGACGCGCTGCACGCCGACTGGCACGCGCATTGGCTGGCGCGCTGCATGCCGCGCTTGCAACCGCCCGCCTTCCTTTCGAAAGCGGCTGTGTAAAACGCGTCTCCTATCTGCATTCATGGCGCTTTAGCCCTATACTATCCATTTGCGCGCGACGCGGTTGGTGTCGTGCGCTTTTGCAGCGGAAACCGCATCGAGCGCAGGAGGCATCATTGGCTATCCCGCGCGAAAGGAGTCATAACGCATGAGCAAGGGTACCTTTTCCGTCACCACGCCCATCTACTACGTGAACGCGGCACCCCATCTGGGAACGGCATACACGACCGTCGCCGCCGATACCATCAGCCGCTATGAGCGCATGAATGGCTACGACGTCGCTTTCGTCACGGGCATGGATGAGCATGGCCAGAAGGTTGCTGAAACCGCCGAGGCGCGGGGAATGGATCCGCAAAGCTGGTGCGACTCCATGGAGCCGGCTTTCCGCGATGCCTGGGATCTGCTGGACATCAGCTACACCGACTTCGTCCGCACGACCGAGCCGCGTCAGGCGCGCACGGTGCAGAAGTTCTGGACCGACCTCTACGAGAAGGGCTGGCTGTACAAGGGCAGCTACGAGGGCTGGTACTGCATTCACGAAGAGACCTATTACGCCGAAAGTGACCTCGAGAAGAACGAGGACGGCGTGTTCGTCTGCCCGGACTGCAAGCGTCCGGTGCAGCTGATGAGCTCGGGTGAGGAAAACTGGTTCTTCAAGCTTTCCGAATTCCAAGACAAGCTCCTGAAGTTCTATGACGAGCATCCCGATTTCATCCTTCCGAATACGCGCCGCAACGAGATCGTCTCGTTTGTGAGCAGCGGTTTGAAGGACCTTTCCATTTCGCGCTCCACCTTCGATTGGGGCGTGCCGCTGCCGTTCGACGACGGCCACGTCGCCTATGTGTGGGCTGACGCGCTCCTCGCATACGCGACGGGCATCGGCTGCGCCGACCCGGAGCGCGAGGACGAGTTCAAGGCGCGCTGGCCGTACCAGTACCACTTCGTGGGCAAGGACATCACGCGCTTCCACTGCGTCATTTGGCCCGCCATGCTGATGGCGGCTGGCTGGCCGCTGCCGGAGCATGTCTTCGGTCACGGCTTCCTGCTTACCAAGGGCGAGAAGATGTCGAAGTCGAAGGGCAATGGCGTGATGCCGGCCGACCTCGTGAAGGTCTTCGGTGTCGACGCCTATCGCTATTACTTCATGAGCGACGTGCAATTCGGCCATGACGGCAACATCTCCATCGAGCGCATGGCACAGGTGTACAACGCCGACCTGGCGAACACCTGGGGCAACCTGTGCTCGCGCGTGTTCAACATGACGAAGAAGTACTTTGGCCGCGCGGTGCCCGAGGCCCGCGCCGATGCCGCGGAGAATCCGCTTGAGCCTATCGCTTCCGCCCTGTACGCGAAATACGACGCCTGCATGCAGGCTGTTGACTTTACCGGCGCGGCGGCTGCCGTTCAGGAGCTTGCGGGCGCGGTGAACCATTACGTTGAGGACAGCGCGCCGTGGAACCTCGCGAAGGACGAGGCCCGCGCCGACGAGCTTGCCGCGGTCATCTACAACGCGCTTGAGGCCATTCGCATCATCGCGCTGTTCATGGCGCCGTTCATGCCGAACACCTCTGCCGAGGTGTATCGCCGCCTGGGCCTGGGTGCTATCGACGCGGTTGTCGATATCGAGAGCGCATCCCGTTGGGGACAGCTGCCGGCAGGCAATCAGGTGGAAATTGGCGATCCGCTGTTCCCGCGTCTTGATGTTGACGCGATTTCGCTTGGCTAATTCACGTATATGACCTGGGTGAACACAACGGGATTCGAGGACGCGCTTTTTCGCGGCAAGGCCAAGAAGGGCAAGCCGCGTCCGGTGATTGACGCGCCCGAGCCGCCTCTCGAGGCTCCCCTTGCCGATGCGCATACGCATTTGGGTGGGGGAGACGCCCCGCTTGTGCTCGCCCGTGCCGCTGTCCATGGCGAGGATTTCCTCTGCGAAGTGGCGCAGGCGGCCGACGACATGGAGGACGTGTTCGCGGGCTTGGATACCTGGCGCGCCGATGCCGAGGAGGTCCTTGCGCGCATTGCGCCCGATATCGCACGCACCCGCGGCATTCCGCATGTGCGTGTTGCGGTGGGCTGTCATCCGCATAACGCGCGGGATTTCACGCCCGAATTGGAGGCGCGCATACGGGAACTCGCGCACGACCCTCGCGTCTGCGCCATTGGCGAGATAGGCCTCGACTACTTCTACGACAATTCCGAGCGCGATGACCAGCGCCGGGTGTTTCGCGTGCAGATTCGCCTTGCGCAAGAGGCGGGTTTGCCGGTGCAGCTGCATGTGCGCGACGCGCATGCCGAGGCGTTTCAGATTCTGCGCGAAGAGGGCTTTCCGCAGGCGGGCGTGCTGCTTCATTGCTGCAGTCTGCCTCCCGAAGAGTTACGGCCGTGGATTGAGGCGGGCTGCTACATTTCCTATGGTGGCGCGCTCACTTTCGCCCGGTCGGACGAGGCGCGCGAAGCGGCGAAGCTCGTGCCGGAAGATCGCATGGTCTTCGAGACGGATGCGCCTTATATGACGCCGGTGCCGCTGCGGGGCACGAAATGCGAATCTGCCCATGTCGTGTTCACGGCGGCGAAGCTCGCGGAAGTGCGCGGCTGCCCGCCTGGTGAGCCTCGACGGCGTTTTTTGCAGCAGGTGCATGACAACGCTCTTGCGCTGCTCGATCGGGAACCGACGGCATGGCAGCTCTCGTAGGCGGGGAAGACATGCGGGAGTGCGCGGATGGCGCCGATGGCACCGATGGTGCCGCGTCCTGCTCTGGTATGCCGGGGTGCGCGGGCGGCGCTGAAGATACGAGGGGCCGTCCGGACTCTGCGGTGACCGATTCCAGCGTTGAGGAAGCAAGTGTCGATGCCACGCCATTTCACCTGGTGATTAGCGGAAGTCCGCGCGCGCGGGGACGAAGTGCGGCCCTTGCGCAGGAGATCGCGCATGATTTGGCGACGCGCTTCCCGAATGATCGCGTGGGATACCGCTCGCTTGTGGGGACGCGCATTGCCGGCTGCGTGGGCTGCGACGGATGTCGAGCCACCGGCATCTGCGTCATCAACGACGACATGGCGGCGCTTATGGAGGCGCTTGATGAGGCAACCGAGCTCTATCTGGTGAGTCCAGTGTACTTTGCCGGGCCGCCTTCCCAGTTGAAGGCCGTGCTCGATCGGCTTCAGCCGCATTATTGGCGAGGCACGCGGCGTCAGCCGAAACGTCCCTGCCATCTTGTAGTTGTAGGGGACGGCGGCGACCCGCATGGGTTTGAGCCGCTTGTCACCATTTGCCGAAGCGCTTTGGCGGTTGCGGGTTTCGCACTGGTGGAGGTCGAAAGCCATATCGGTTTATCGGGGGCATTCGCCGATCACGCACATATGGAAATTCACACGTCGCGCGCAAACGCGAATCAGGAAGGGGAGAAGAATGAGTGAGCCGCTTTCGCCGCTGGCGACGCCGACGGCCACGCGTGAGGTTCTCGCATCGTTTGGCCTTGCGACCAAGAAGGCGCTGGGACAGAACTTCCTCGTGAATGACGCGATTATCCAGAAGATCGCGCTGCTCGCCGAGCTTTCCCCGGAAGACGATGTTCTCGAGGTGGGGCCGGGTATCGGCACGCTTACCATCGCCTTGCTCAAGGAGGCGGGCCGGGTGGTTTCCGTCGAGCGTGACCACGACCTTCCCCAGGTGCTTGCGCAGACCTGCGCGCCGTGGGCGGACCGCTTCACGCTTCTGAATATGGATGCGCTCGATCTGACGCCCGAGACGCTTCCGTTCGCACCGACCAAGCTCGTTTCGAATCTGCCGTATGCGGTTGCGGCCCGAATCGTTCTCGATGCGTTTGAAAGCTTCACGAGCATTGAGCGCGCGGTCGTGATGGTGCAGTCTGAGGTGGCTGACAGGATGGCCGCTTCGCCGGGTTCGAAAGACTACGGCGCGTATACGGTCAAGCTGCGCTTTTACGCGAATCCGACAGGCCGTTTTCAAGTGTCGGCCGGGAATTTCCTTCCGCCTCCGCGGGTGGAAAGTAGCGTCATTCGCCTTGATCGCGCGACCTGCAAGCTCAGCGATGCGGAACGCCGCGCGGCATGCACCATGGCTGACGCTTCGTTTGCGACCCGGCGCAAGACGATAGCGAACTCGTGCAAGACCTACTTTTCGTCCTATGGCGCCAAAGCGCCGGGAATCATAGGCGCGCTTGACGAGATATTCGCCGCCGCCGGTATCGACAAACGCCGCAGGGGGGAATCGCTGAGCCTGGAGGAGTTCGCGCGTTTGGGCAAATGCGCGCTGCCATACCTGTAGGTTGGTTCCTATTTGGTTCGCCCGTCACGCCGACGCGTTCGACTGTATTCCGCCACATGCCTGTGAAGGCGTTGTGAAAGTGATATGGGTCAATGAGTGACGTTCGCCGTGCTAGAACGACCGTTCGCGGGCGGCGTGTTAAAATTCCCTGCTTGTAGCATGGGATTCGCAGCACAGAGTCAGGGGAGTATATATGGATTTTGCCAGGCAGGTAATGGTTGTCGATCAGATTCACGACACTTTGGCCGCTCTCGTAGGAGAGCGTCTTCACGTGCGGGCCAATATGGGTCGTTCGAAGATTATGGAGAGCGAAGGCGTCATCACGCAGGTGCATCCGCAGCTTTTCATCATGGAAGTCGACCGCAAGCGTGGCCGTAAGGTACGTCAGTCGTACCAGTACGTGGATATCCTGACCGGCATGGTTGAGATTTTCAAGGGGGAGGAATCGCTGTTCCAGCCGCTTATTGACGAGCTTGCCGCCGATAAGGCTCCCGCCAAGGAAGACGAGGAGAACACGGAAGAAGCGAGCGCGCAGCCGATTGATGGCATGCTCGGTCTGTGATTTGCGTTTGTGAATTGCCGTATGGCATTGACATTTGCATTTCCCGTGGCAAAATGGCTTCTTGTCCACTAAAGGATGCCAACCTGGGGATGTAGCTCAGTTGGGAGAGCGCGGCGTTCGCAACGCCGAGGTCGTGGGTTCGATCCCCATCATCTCCACCAGGAATTCAAGCGGGTCGGGAAACCGGCCCGCTTTCTTGCGCATTAAGCAGAAGCAATCGCAGAGAGGGCATGGCCTCGGAATTCCGGGGTCATGCCCTTGCCACTATAGGCTGCGTGCCGCCTTCGTCGCGTACCAGATGCAATCCACGCAAGGACTACAAAGTAACGATTTGGCAACAAAGCTGCAATGGAGTGGACGGCTAAGCGTGACCGATTTGGTTGAGCGTTTCCGTAGATGGATTAGCGTGCCCTAACGAGCGAATAAACGACTAATGCGACATCTCAGCCAGTTTGCAGTGGAGGGCGGACCAGTGAATGAGAAGACTAAAAGGAATGCTTTGTGGGTTGCAGCTGGACTTTTGGCTATTGCGATCTTTGCAGGCGTTTTGCTTTCGCTGAGCTCTGTTGCGAATGCAGGAGAGGGTTCGGGCAGCTCCACCTACCAGTCTTCTGAGTCTGCCTCATCAGAGTCAGAATCCGAGGGTGCGCCCGCTAAGGATGAGAACGATAGCGAAATACTCGATCTTGAGATTGATTCTCAGGATGAGCTAGACGCCTTGCTGAGTAGCGACTCCATTATGCTCGCCTCCGATTCCGGAGATGATGCGAGCACCGCGAAGACGGTAGACATCAACATCACCAAGAACTGGGAAGGCGACAATGCTGATGATCGCCCAAGCTACATTACCGTTACCGTTCAGCATAAGAATACGAGTGGCACGACGGTTACCGACCGCACGGTCAAAATCACGCCCGACGAGGATGGCAATTGGAAGGCGACGGTCAAGGGCCTTCCCTATATGGATGAGAACGGTAACCGCATCAACTACGTGTACAACGAAGCTTTTGGTACGGGCGGCAACAACGATCAGGGCGACTATGGCCTCTCGGTCGTTAATACCACCAAGTCGACCACCAAGAATCTTGAGCTTTGGGCACTCGTCTCTTCTTCTAACAACATAAACGATCTTGCCGAAGGCGCCGTGTACACCATCGGCACGGGCATCACTCACGATTCGCAGGTCCTTCGCCCTGAGGGTCCGACCGAGGATGTCATGAGCGGTACCCAGTATGTCTTCAATGCGGCCGAGGGTGACGACGCTGAGACGGTTGGCTCGAACACGTATGCAACCTATACCTATTTTGGCGTTGGCGATACCTCTGTTGAAAACGCCTTGGGCTGGACCGCGGTGAAGAACAGCGATGGCACCTGGTCGTTCAAGAGCAACATGGAAGAGGTTGACCCGCAGCTGAACCGTACGGTCTACCTGTCCTATGCCAAGGGCTCTTGGAAGATAGCCTCCAATATCACGGATAGCTCGAAATTCAACTTTGATGACGAGACGGGCGCCATTTCACCCGTTAACAGCAAGTCAACCAAGCTCTATCTCTTCCAGAAGATCGAGCGTGACGACGATTTGCCCAACTACATCACGGCGGCAAACCTTTGCAACACCTACAGCGCGCCGGATACGCCGGGTTCGATTACAACTCTTGAAAGTGGCTCGCTTACGTTGAACGTCAGCAAGACTTGGGACGACGATGAGGACAGTGCGGACAAACGCCCCGATTCCGTCACAGTACGTATCCTCGCCGATGGGGAAGATACGGGCAAGAGCGTGACTCTTACTGCCGCCAACAACTGGCAGACCAAGGTGACTGGGCTCGACATCTATCGGTCCGACGGGAAGACGCGCATCAATTACACGCTTCAGGAAAACGACGACTCGCTTCCCGAAGGCTACACAAGCACTGTGAGCTACGGCGACGAGGAGGTCAAAGAGACTTACAAGTGGGTACAGTGGGACAGCTTCGGCTATAGCTCGCTTGATGACGATTCCTATCTGGTTCTTTGCTACAACAAGGGCCAATATTCAGGTCTCTATTGGAACGGAAGTGGCGGAGCGAAATGGTGGGTCACCAATGCCCCAACCGTAAGCGTGTCTGGCGGTGTGAGGACCGTCGAAAAAGAGGAGGCCAATCACGATAATCCCGTTGCTCTTGATACCAGTTCGTCGGGTGATACGGTGACGATTACCGCCACAAAGGATTGGGCCAAGACGCTCGCGGATACCGATCAGAAGAGCGACATCAAAAAGTACGAGATGATGGCCGAAGAGATTCGCGTGAAGGTCTATGCCAATGGCGAATATCTGGGTGAAGACAAGGATATCGTGCTCAACTCCTCGAACTTCGTCAAAGGGAGCGCCACCAATTCTGCGCTCGTTGATCCTACGGGTAAATGGGGAAAGTGGACAAATTCCGGTAGCTATCCTGTCAAGGACGATAATGGCGCAACCATTACCTACACCACCGAGGTCTACTACGCGACGGTGCACAACTCTTCCGTTGAGGATTCGCTTATTTCCGGCACTGAGCTCGAGAATTGCATTTGGGATACGACATATCGCGGAACCTATAAATCCGGTGGCCAGTCGGGCACGTATCCGTTTTTCTCTATGCACAATCACAAGAACGGCACCGCCAACAGCGGCTATATGAAATTCAATGGTAAAGGCGACGTGACCAGCTACAAGGATGGTGAAGGCGATATTCACTATGGCATCTGGCCTCAATCCGGTGTGAAGTACACGCTGAGCAATCCTTCGGAAGAATGGCCCTATGTGCTTGCCAATGCGAAGCATTATTACCTCACTACCGAACACGGGACGGGTGATGCGAGCGCCGATGCCGCCTCCATCTTCTATGTTTATAAAAAAGTGAAAGTGGTTGAGGCCACGCAAGACGTAACCCTCACCAACACCTACAAGGAGACGCCGAAAGACGAAACGGGCTCCATCAAGATCCATAAAATTGATGACGAGGGCAACAGTCTTGCCGGTGCCACATTCACCCTTTACAGCACGGCAACGACGAGCGATACCCCCTATGTTTACAAGGCCAGCGACGGTACCGAGACGAAGTATTACCCCGTGACGAGCGCCACAACCATTGTGGACGGTACGGAAACCCAGAACTCGAGCGCAGCCACTACACCGAGCAGCGGCGATATCACCTTCAGCAATCTTGCACTTACGACGAAGGACAAGAGCGTCAAGTATCTGCTTGTCGAGACAGAAGCTCCCGAGGGATTCACTGCAATCGATCCCATCGAGGTAGGAAGCCTGCCTATCACTATGGCGGGTAGTACCTACAAAGACATCACCTATACCGCCACCGACAAGAGGCTTGTCAAGCTTCCTCAGTCTGGTGGATCGGGAATAGCCCCTCTCACCCTTGTCGGAGCCATCGCGATGATTGGCTGCGTGTATGGATACTTCAGAACCCGTCAGACCCGAGGAGGTGTCAAAGGGTAGGGCCGGTCGGGGTTTTCCCGCACGCTGACAAGGCGGGAAACGCCAGCCGCCTTAGAGGGTCGCCAAAGAAAGGGCTGGCAAACCACGAAGTTTTCCGAGTGAAAGATACTAATGGGAAGGATAGCTTATGACTAAACCAATGAAAGGGCTGCTCGTTGCAATGATGACGGTTGCAATGGCATTTGCCCTGGCTGCGGTGCCGTTTGCGGCATACGCCGCCGATACGTACGACGTCACTATCAGCAAGGACCAGGCGAATGAAGACGTCACCGGCAGGACATTCAGTGCGTACAAGCTGTTCAATGCTGAAGCAGTGACCAAGGACGGCAAGACCAGCTACAAGTACGACTATGCGAGCGCCGAGGCAAAGACGGCTGTCATCAACGCGTATAACAGTCTTGATGGCGTGACCAAGCTCGACGCAAACGCGGGCGCGAGCGATGTCGCCAAGGCGATTTCCGAACTGAACGCATCCCAGTCCATCAAGTTTGCAAAGGCCATCGACACTACGAACCTGTCGAAGGCTGGTACAGGATCTTCATTCAAGCTTGAGAATGGCTATTACGTGGTGACCGAAGACACGGCCACCGCAGATATCGTTAAAGCCGCACCGTTTGTCATTCAGGTTGACGGCGCGACGAAAGAAGTGACCTTGAAGAGCCAGCAGCCTGATGTTGACAAGATCATCACCGATGGCAAGGGCGACAAGAAGAAGTATGGCGACTATCAGGTTGGTGAAGAGGTTCCGTTCCAGATCCAAACCGAGGTCCCCAACACCTATGGCTACTCTTCCTACATCTTCAACATCGAAGATAGGATGAGCTCTGGCCTTACCGTCAGCAAGGAACAGCTCCAGAAACTCCAGGTTAAGATTGCCGGCACTGCGGTCGCCGCGGAAGACTACACGGTCTATGTTGTTGACGGCGATAAGAAGACGAAGGTTTCCGACCTTGATCCTGGTTGGAGCAAAGCAGGGGTATCCTTTGAAGTTGACTTTGCCACCAATAAATTCATTGGCAAATATACCACTGGCGACCCCGTTTCCTATACGCAGGATCCCGCAGCCGGTTCTGAAATCACCGTCGATTTCAACGCCACCCTGAATGACGACGCGGTGGTCAAGACCGCCGAAACCAACACCACCCATATCGTCTATAGCAATAATCCCAAGTCTGATGGTACGGGCAAGTCCGAAGATCATACGGTCTATGTCTACACCTTTGGTGTTGACTTGCTGAAGACCTTTAGTGGCGCCACTCCCACCCAGGATGATTACAACACGGTCCGCTTCAGCATGACGGGTGCAAAGGCGGGTACGAAACTTACCGAAATTTCCGCTGGCGTCTACAAGGTTGATCCTAATGGCACGATTGATCCTACGGCCAAGAACGCGCTGAGGCTTCACCCCGACAACCACAACATTACGATCAAGGGCCTTGATGAGGGCACCTACACCTTCACTGAGACGACCATTCCCGACGGCTGGTCTCCCGAAGGCGCGAAGACCATTACCATCACGGCTCAATACTCGGGCGATGGTGACGGCAATCAAGCTCCGACTGTGAAGGTCACGGAAGACACGAACAACGATGGTTACGCCGATGGAAAAGTGAACAACACCCCGAAGACCTTCAAGCTTCCGCAGACGGGTGATTGGGGCTTCATCATCATGCCGCTGCTCGGACTCGCCATCATGCTTGCCGTTGCTGGTGTCGCCTTCTCCTCCCGCATGCGGAAGAAGAATTCTAGTAAGTAGTTCCTGCAGAGCTGGTGCCTGTCGAGGACTCTTAGCATACCCAAACGGGTTATGAATGGGGTGTGTCGCTCGAAAGAGCGGCGCATCCCTCTGTTGGCATATGACGAACTAGCGTGGCTGCCGTAAGCATGCTGTGCCCCCCCAGAAGAAAGACAAGGTTTTGCGCATGGGCTTTCCAAGGAAACGCATCAAAGGCAAGCATGAAGGCGCGTTTGCGCCTTTAGGTGTTCTTGCCGGAAGAAACAAGCTGCAACGAGCCTTGCTGGTTTTAGGCTTTCTTCTTGGCTTGGGTATCTTTGTGTACCCGCTTATCAGCAATTTGCAGTATGAACAGGAGCAAGAGCAGATTGCGGCCGCTTACGATGAAGCCATTGCGCGGATTGAGGAAAATCAAACCGACGATGGCGAGGATGCGCAGAAGAAGATTGACGATGCCCTTCAGGCGGCACGCGATTACAACGAGGCCTTGGTTGACAACTCGGCGTATCTGACCGACCCCTTTGACCAGAGCAAAATGAATTCCCTTTCGGTCGAGCCTTATTCAAGCCTTCTGAATATCAACGGCGATAACGTGATGGGCTATATCGAGATTCCCAAAATTAGCGCCAAGCTTGCCGTGTATCACGGAACGAGCGCGGACGTGTTGCAGGCGGGAGTTGGCCATTTGCAGGCGACTTCCTTGCCGGTAGGTGGCGAGACCACGCACTCGGTACTTTCGGGTCATTCGGGATTGGCGGGGAAGAAGCTTTTTACCGATCTTGATCAGTTGGAGGAGGGTGACGTTTTCTATATGCATGTGTTGGGGGAGACCCTGGCCTACAAGGTTGATAAGATATCGGTCGTGCTTCCTGATGATGTTTCCGATCTGTCCATTGAGCAGGGCAAGGATTACATGACGCTTGTGACCTGCACGCCTTATGGCGTGAACGACCACCGCTTGCTTGTACGAGGCGTGCGCGTCGATTACGAGGAGGCGAAGGCTCTTGAAGAAGAGGAGGACCCCGCCGGCTTGAGCATCTGGCAGAAATACTATCTGGGCATTGCCGCTGCAAGTGTTGTGATTTTGACGACCACTATCGTTGTGTTGAGGCGCCGCGCTCGCGCGGCAGCTGAAAGAGGGCGACAATCCGAATTGATTTCAAGTATTGACGAGGTGTTTGACGAAAGCGATTTCTAATAACAATTACCATTCCCGTTAGTTTTACGAGCAGGCCAGCACTTCAATGCCGGCCTGCTCTTCTTCTGTTTATCGCGCCTTTGCTCTTAGTTGTTGGCGGCTAATTGCTCGTGGCATGTGCGGGCCAGATGCCACGAACGGAGCCCAGGATTGCCTGTCTCCCCTTTATGTCCCTCGCGGGGAGATGTGTTCCTCCTGCGTGAGGTGGGGTATCAT
>CAVFFT010000018.1:0-18840 GCA_963621885.1 bacterium | reverse complement strand
TGCTCGCAGCGCTTGCGATTGAGGCCCGCGACACGACTCCCCAAACCGCCGGCAAAGGTGACGCCGCATAGGGCGTTGCTCGCGAAACGCCAGGAGCGCGATAAGCGACAGACCGCACGCCACAATCAGCCGCATGCACCACAGCCAGCGGCAGTCTGCACGCACCAGCCGGCAACAGCGAACGCTGACGGGTGAAATGACCCGCTCGGGCAAAGCGCTCCCACCCTTCCGGGAATACCGATTCGGAACGCGGTACCCTGACTTGCCATGGACCTGATCGATTTCATATGCTGCGGGCTTCCGGTCTGGTCGCTCGCGATTCTGCTTCCCATGCTGTTTCTGGCGGGCTTCGTCGACGCCATCGGCGGAGGCGGCGGCCTCATTTCCCTTCCCGCCTATCTCTTTTGCGGCCTGCCCGCGCACGTGGCCATCGGCACGAATAAGCTCTCATCCACGATGGGAACCTGCATCGCGACCGCGAAGTACGCACTCAATGGCTATATCCCCTGGAAGACGGCGGGCGTCAGCGTCATCGCCGCGCTGATCGGCTCATCGACCGGCGCCAATCTCGCGCTTGCCGCTAGCGAAACCACACTCTTCATATTCATGCTGATAGCCCTGCCATTCGTGGGCTTCTATGTCTTGGCGAAGAAGGATCTGAAAAGCGATAAGGAGCCGCTCAGCCGCAAGCTGACCATCGTCATCTGCCTGGTAATCGCCTTCTGCATGGGCGTCTACGACGGCTTCTACGGCCCCGGCACCGGCACCTTCCTTCTGCTGCTGCTCACCGGCGTCGCGCGCATCGACGTGTTCAAAGCCGCGGGCGTCACGAAGGCCATCAATCTCGCCACGAACGTCGCCGCGCTCGTCGTATTCCTTATGAATGGAACGACGCTTGTGGCGCTGGGAATTGTTGGCGGCCTCGCAAACATGTGCGGCAACTACCTGGGCGCCCGGATGTTCACCAGCAAGGGAACCGCCATCGTGCGACCCATCATCCTGGTCGTGCTTGCCGCCTTCGCCATCCGTCTGATCTGCGAACTCGCCGACATCGTCTAGCACGGCGGCGGCTTCGCGCGGAAGTGTTCCCGCGCAACGCTTGCCTGCAACCCGCGTTTCCCCGCAACCGCCACTTTCGCGCAATCAGCCAGCCACAGGCTCCGCCGCAGCAACTCGTGCAAAAACGGCTTCTGCGCAGCCACAAAGGGGTACTGGTTTTTCCCTCGCCTTGTCGCTCCTTCGGCCCTGCGTTCCCGGGGTACGCTACACTTTTGCTTAATTATCGATTAATCGCTCCGGCGCTGGGGGGCTTGCATGAATACTCAGATGAAGAGGCGCATGGCAATAGTCGGCGGTGTAATCGTCATCGTTGTCATTTTGCTGCTGGCGTTTTTGGGCGGGAACAGCTCTGCCAAGGTCGCCACGGTGACAGAAGTCGCATCCGGCGCTTACGAAGATACAAAGGTCCAGGTCACAGGCGTTGTCGTTGACAACTCATTCAGCATCGACAGCAACGGCACCTTAAGCTTCGACATCGCGGCGGAAGATGACGCCGCCCAGCAGACCACGCTGCACGTAACCTACGACAAGGGCGCCAGCTCCACCTTTGGCAATGGCGTCACCGCCATTTGCACCGGGCGTATGGGCGAAGACGGAACGCTTTCCTGCACCGAGCTGGTCACCAAATGCCCCTCGAAGTACGAGAATGCGTCTGAAGCCCTCACGGTAACCGACCTTCTCGGCTACGACTTCAGCAATATGGGAGGCAAGACGGTGAAGGTCACGGGCTACGTGAGCAGCATTGGCGATGCCACCGCGGACGTTCGCTTCATGCTCACCGACGAGCAAAGCGACACCATAAGCGCCGATCAACCGGCACTTTCCATTGTGTATGCCGGCGCGCTTTCCGACGACGTGACCGACGGCGCGAAGGTGGTTGTCACCGGCAGCCTTACCGATGAGGAAGGCGGCTTCAAGGCCACCGAGGTCGCACTGAGCGAGTAGCGACTCGCGAATAGCGACATGAGTTTCACGCCTGCTGAGCGCCTTCGTTCAGCAGGCTTCATATTGAGTTTCGCCCGCACAGACGGGTCGCAGAGGAATAAGGAGCGTTTGGCTATATGAGCACTGTTGGACTTATCGCCCTGCTCGTGGCTTTTTCCGCCGCGGCAATAAGCATCGTGACGTTAATCGCAGGCCACGCGCTCAAAGGGCGCGACGCCGGCTCCACGCTCAGCTGGGCCGGACGCCTCGCCGCCGTCATCTCTTTCGTATGCCTTACCGTGGCATGCGCGGTCATGGTCTACTGCTTCTTGGTAGGCGATTGCAGCATCCAGTACGTTCTGGAAAACCACGTGCTTGAAACCGGCTTTCTCGGCACGCTCTATCGCATCAGCGGCCTGTGGGCCGGACGCGCCGGTTCGCTCATGTTCTGGGCATGGCTCATCAGCCTCTTCGCATCGCTTGTCGCCCTTCGCCGCATGGGAAAGACGCAACCATTGGACAACATGGCGGTGCTGATCATGCAGCTGGTGCTCATCGCGTTCATCGGCGTCCTGCTGTTCAGCGAAAGCAACATGCCCTTTGCCGTGACGGATTCCCAATACTTCGACGAAGACGGCACGCTCACCACCGCAGCCAGCATGCTTGGCATGAACACGCTGCTCCAGCATTGGGCCATGGCAATCCATCCGCCGATGCTCTTCTTGGGCTATGCCGGCCTTACCGTACCGTTCGCGTATGCCATTAGCGCATGCATCGTGAACGACCCGAGCAAGGAATGGGTGCTGCGCTGCGAACGCTTTGCCGTTGCCGCGTGGATGTTCCTCACCGTGGGCATTGGCCTTGGTGCCGTGTGGGCCTACGTGGTGCTGGGCTGGGGCGGATACTGGGGCTGGGACCCGGTTGAAAACGCCTCGCTTCTGCCATGGCTCGTTGCCGCGGCGCTTATCCACAGCTTCACCGTGTACAAGAACCGGGGCATGTTCAAGCGCTGGGCCGTCATGTGCGCGTGTCTGTCGTTCTGCTTCTGCATCGTGGGCACATTCATCACGCGCAGCGGCTTGGTGGAATCCGTTCACGCCTTCGCCGGCGACGATGTGAGCCTCGTGCTCTTTGGCACGCTCATTATCGTCAGCGTGCTCATGGGCGCCGTCGCGTGCATCGTCCGCCGCAAGAGCTTTGTGGCAGACGAGAACGCTCCGCAAGGCGAAAGCATGCTCAGCAAAGACGGCTTCTTCTTCATCAACAACGTCATCCTGATCCTGCTGGCCTTCGTGCTGTGCTATCTCACCGTCGCGCAGGCTCTTCCCGAATGGCTGCCATATGGCGGCAGCAGCGTGGCGACAGCCACCTACAATGCGATTGCTCGCCCCATTAGCGCAGCGTATCTGCTGGTCATGGCCGTGTGTCCGCTCTTGGGCTGGTGCAAGACCAACCCCGCACGCTTCTTCAAGAAGGCGCTCATTCCCGGCATCTGCGCGCTCGTCCTGTTTGTGGCGCTCGCCGCGTACTGGGCCATGGTGCTGGTGCCGTCGTACGATGCGATGGTGGCGGCAGGCGACTCGAATGCCGAGGCGATTCTCGAGCAAGGTCCTTCGGCCTACTACAACGGACTCGCGCTGTTCTGCTTCTTCGTGGCCAGTCTGCTCATCTTCAACAGCGGCTGCCAGCTGGTGCGCGTGGCGAAAACCTACGCGAAGCGCACGCATTACGCACGGGGCATGTTCAGTCGTCTGGGAAGCTGCGTGAGCCATCTCGCCATGGGCCTCATCCTTATTGGCTTGGTTGGCAGCTCCATGTATGTGACCGAGGTCTCTGGCTACATGCCCTACGACCAGGAAACCGACGCCTCGACCGAGCGCTTTGTCATTGGCGACTACGAACTGGAATACAAGAGTGCTGAAGGCGCCATGAACAGCACCCATACCAATATCATCTACACGCTCAACCTTGAGGTTTACAAAGACGGCAACGATATGGGCCAGGTCTCGCCCACCATCACGCTGATTGGCACGACGCAGCAACAGCAGATGGGGGCCGGCGTGATCAGCCTGCCGCAAGAAGACCTCTTCGTGGTCTACCAGGGCGTTAACGCCGATGGCGATGGCATCCATCTTGACGTACGCATCAACCCGCTCATCGGCATCTTGTGGACGGGCTTTGGCCTGCTGGTGCTTGGCATGGCGATGTGCATCTTTGGCCGCCGCAAGGCGTTGCCCGCCGATGCCGTAAACGCCTCGGTTGTGGAAGCAAGCGGCGTGAACGTGGAAGAGATGAATGCCAAAGAGCGCGCCAAGCTGCTCGCCGCACTGCAGGCTCAGGCCGCGCAGGATGCGGCTGCCGAAGAGGCCGCCGAACCCGCGCCCACGGCAGAACCCACGAAGGAAGACTAGTCCCATGTCAGCCGCTACCAACGCCATAGTCACCCACAAGCTGACCAAACAGTTTGGAGACCGCAAGGCCGTCGATGGCATATCCCTTGAGCTGCCGCAAGGTGCCTTCTTGAGCATCTTCGGCCCCAACGGCGCTGGCAAGACCACGCTGCTGCGCATGCTCTCCACCGTCACCCGCCCCACCAGCGGCACGGCGAGCATCTGCGGTATCGACCTCAAGGAAAACCCCGATGCGGCGCGCGCCCATATAGGGCTCATCAGCCACCAGCCCATGCTGTACCCGGACCTTTCCGCATTCCAGAACCTCATGCTCTATGCGGAACTGTACGGCGTGCAAAACGCGCAGGCCCGCGTCATGGAGCTGCTGGAAGCCGTTGAACTCAAGCACCGCCGCTACGATACGGTCCGGACCTATTCCCGCGGCATGACGCAACGTCTGAGCATCGCCCGGGCGCTTATCAACAATCCGTCGGTCGTGTTTCTCGACGAACCTTACAGCGGCCTGGATCCACATGCCGTCGAAGTGTTCGACCAGCTCATAAGCAGCGTGCGCCAAGATCGCAGCTTCGTCATGGTGAGCCACGACCTGCAAAAGGGCTACGACATGTGCACGCACGCGCTCATCATGGCCAAAGGCCGCGAGGTTCTCTTCAAGGCCAAGGAAGATCTGCCCTACCACGAGCTCAAGGAGCTCTATATGAGTACCGTTGGCATGGGGGTGGCGTAAATGGCGAACCGGAACACCCCAAGCAACAGCCCCGCCAAGCTGAGCGCATGGCGTGCGTTTCGCATTCTGCTGCGCAAGGACCTGCAGCGCGAATTCCGCACCAAAGAGATGCTCACATCCATGGGCATCTATGCACTGCTCGTGCTGGTGGTATATGGCGCGGCGCTAGTGCAGGCGGGCAACAGCGTCGACATCCTGCAGATGTCCGGCGGCCTCATCTGGGCGCTCATCGTATTCACCAGCCTGCTGGGTCTCAACCGCAGCTTCTCTTACGAGAAAGAGAACGGCTGCCTTGAAGGCATCCTGCTGGTGCCGATGGATCGTGGCGCCATATTTCTGGCGAAAGCGGTAAGCAACGCACTGTTTCTGCTGGTGGTGGAGCTTATCGCCGTCCCGCTGTTCGCCTTCTTCTTCCTCGGTGGGCAAGAGATGCCCGGCACGCTTCCCCTGATCGTGGCGCCGCTCCTGCTGGGAACGATAGGCATGGCCAGCATAGGCACGCTCCTTTCCACCATCACCGTCAACACGCGCGGCAAAGACGTCATGCTGGCGGTGCTGTTCGTCCCGCTCATTTTCCCGCTGCTGTATGCTTGCGTAACGGCGACCACCGCCGTGATCACCGGGCAGCCGGATATGATGGACGCCTTCGCCCCGGCCATTGCCGTGGCGGCTGCATACGATGTGATCATGACCTTGGCGGCGTGGGTCTTGTACGATTTCGCCGTGAGCGCATAGCGCTGGTGGTGTCATTCGGCGCGGACGGCGCTCAAGCTGGTGGTGTCATTGCGCCGGGCGCTGCACCGTGTAACATGAGAAAGGCTGGTAAGCATGGCTCGTTCCAAAGCCGGCAAACTCCCCGAATTCGGGCAGTGGCCAGACAAGATCTTCCCCGCAGCGCTTATCGGAGCGCTGGTATTCACGGTGGGAGGCTTTCTGATGGCTTTCTTCTACGCCGCACCCGTCAACGGCGCCAACGTCGACGGCGCCGAGCTCATAGGCGGCCAAATGGTCACCAATAAGCTGCTGCTGAGCCAGAAGATCTTCTACTTCCACATGCCCGCCGCGCTAACGAGCATGGTGCTGCTGCTTGCGGCGGTCGTGTATTGCATACGCTACCTCGTGACCAAAGAGCAGCGCTACGACACCTGCGCCAAATGCGCCATGGAGGTAAGCCTCATCTTTGTGCTGGCCACCATGATCACCGGCGAAATGTGGACGCGTTTCGAATGGGGCGTTTGGTGGACCTGGGAACCGCGTCTTACCACGTACCTCATCCTGACCATCGTCGTTATTGCCTACTTCATTCTGCGCACGGCAATCGACGAGCCCGAACGCCGCGCCACGTATGCCGCGGTTGTCGGCATCATCTGCTTTATCGACGTGCCCATCACCCTCATGGTCACGCGCCTTATACCCAGCAGCCTGCACCCCGTGGTGTTTCGCGCCGGCGGCCTCACGCCCGACATGGCCATCACCGTGGGCGTGTGCATGATTGGCATGCTGCTTGTGGGCTTTTGCCTGTACCGATTGCGCTTCCGGGGCTTGCGCCTGCAAGAACGCACCGACGCCATCAAACGCGAGTTGGAGGACTAAGCATGAATTCCATTCTTGAAGAGATCTACAGCACCATCATCCCGAGCGCGCCGTACATCATCGCGGCGTATGCCCTGCTGCTTGCCGTTGTGCTGGTGTGGGTGTTTCTGCAGTTCAATAAGCAGAAGAAGCTCGACCAACAGCTCACTTTGCTCGAAGAGGAAGTAGCGGAGCTCAAGAGCAAGCAGTAGCGGAAGGGCGCGAGCGAACGCTGCGGTAAGGAGCCACTATGACGCTTTCGAATTTTGACGAGTCCACCCTCGCAGGGGAAAACCCCGCTTACCAGCAGGCTGTGCTCGAGATTCACCGCCGTTACGGCTTCGATTTCACCGCGCTGGGACTGGCGGCGTTTCATGGCAGTTCATTGCGCTGGATATACAGCGCAGGCGCCACGGACGACCGTCACAAGCGCATCGCCTTATCGCCCGGCCACGGCATTGGCGGCATCGTCCTCAAGGCCGGCAAGCCCATGCTCTTCACGGATATCGACCGCGACATAGACCCCCGTGAATACTCGTCATATCCCATCGTGTTCGCCGAGGACCTACGCAGCTTCCAAGCGCTACCCGTCGTGAAAGAGGACCGTGTGGTTGGCGTGATTCTCACGGCATTTCGCACACTCGGCAAAGAGCATGCGGGCATCTTCGCCCGCTTGCGCACAGAGCTCGACGGTGGCCTGTGCGATCTCGCGGTGATCACCTCCGATTCCATGGACTTCGACGATGTTGTCGCGGCTTCCTCCTCAAGGGAACAGAACGTCTTTGCGGACCGTTCCCTCACCGCCAAGCTCATTGGCGCGCAAGAGGAGGAACGCAAGCGCATCGCCCGCGAGCTGCACGACGGCATCGCTCAAGAGCTGCTTGCCGTGCGTTTTCAGCTGCAAAAGATTCTCACCGGCGGGCAAGAGAAACTGCCGGAGAACGTAGCTGTCGCCCAGCAAACGCTCGATGCGGTAATCGATGAGCTCCATAACATCTCTGTCGAGCTCCGGCCTTCCACACTCGACCACTTTGGCCTGCTCAGCGCGCTTAAAAGCCAGGCAGCCGTTTATCGTGAAAACTTCGGCGTCGACGTCATCTTCGACGCGCCGCACAATCTCCCTCGCACCGATCCGGCCTACGAGACACAGGCATATCGTATTATTCAAGAAGCGTTGCTCAACTCCTGCAAGTATTCAGGCACGGACCAAGCGTGGGTAAGCATCAGGATTGCAGGCGAATGGATGGAAGCCGTGGTAAGCGACCATGGGGACGGCTTCGATGTGGAACAGCCGGTAGTGCGGGGCAGCGGCTGTGGACTGAGCGGCATGCGCGAACGCGCCAGCCTCATTGGCGCGCAACTGAAGATAGAGTCTGGTTCAGACGGCACCACGGTTACGCTGCTGGCGCCGACAGGCTCCATAAAAGGGGGAGAAAATGATTCGCATCGTATTGGCTGACGATCACGAAATGGTGCGCGCCGGCTTCAAGATGATTCTGGAGCAGGGCGGCAAATGCAAGGTGGTAGGCCAGGCGGCCGACGGCCAGCAGGCGTACGAGGTAGTGGCCCGCGAGCGCCCCGACGTGCTTCTGCTCGATATAAGCATGCCACCGGGCCGTTGCGGCATCGTCGCATGCGAAGAGATACATCGCGATTTTCCGCAGGTCAAGATACTCATAGTCAGCATGTATGCCGATCCGGAGTACCTGTACTACACCTTGCGCGGCGGCGCGAACGGCTACATGGTCAAGAATTCATCGCCCGCCGAGCTTTTCACTGCCATCAACAGCATTTTGGCGGGCAACATCTACATCCATCCCAAAATGCGCGAGATTCTGGGCAGCGCACTTTCTGCCGACGAGATGGAAAGGCTGGCCCAGGCGCAGCAGCTCACCACGCGCGAATTAGAGATTGTGCGGCTGTTGGCACATGGCTATACCAACCGTGAAATCGCCGAGCAGCTCTTCCTGAGCGCTAAAACCGTGGAAGCCCACCGCTCCAAAATCTATTCCAAACTGGGCATCAAGACCCGCGCCGAGCTCGTCGACTATGCCATTCAGCATAAGCTCATGCGGCTCTAGGGAAAGCATCGCTCTAGCCGAACGCCACCGCGCCATAGCCTGGTTGCAATGCTTGGCATAGCCTGGTTGCAATGCGTGCATTCCACCCCTTCCGCAATGTAAGTAATCTGTCCATTTAGGCAGGTCAAAAGCAAGGGATAATCCCTAGACCTGCCTTTTGAACAGCGAAAAGGCCGCCCTTTCCCAGCTATACTCAGCCTTGGGTTGCTGTGTATAAATTATGGAGAGAGAGGAGAGAACAATGGCTGTAAAACATGTGCGTAAGTCACGAGTTATCACAGTCGCAGTGCTCGGGATGGCACTCGCTGTCATTTCTTGTGCGGTCTGCGCATGTGCTCCTCAGGCAAACCCCGGTATCCCCACCATCAAGGTGAGTAGCCCCACCACAATCCCCGAAGCAGATAGCTACGGTGTGATCACGGCGGACAAATGGGCGGACCAGTATCCAAACGAGTACAACTCGTATTTGGAAAACTCCAAGAACGTCCCCTATAACTACTCTGAGGAAACCGCGGAAAACCCTGATGAAACATCCGTAGGCCTGGAGCTTCTCAATGGCGATTACAGCGCCGAGAACGAGAAGTCCGACTATCTGGAAACCAACCCCGAAATCAAGACGCTGGGTTTGGGCTATGGCTATGCCAAGTTCTACACCGAGCCGGCCGGTCACACGTATTCCCTATACACGGTCGAGCACAACGGTCGCCTGAACGACAAGACCAAGATTTCCTGCTACGCATGCAAGACGCCGCAGTACATCGCTCAGGAAACCGAAGCGTTGGAAAACGGCGAGGATTTCTACCATCTGTCTTTCAGCGAGGGCGAATACACGGAGAACATCTCTTGCGCCAATTGCCATGAGAACGAGGATCCCACTCAGCTCAAGGTCACGCGCAAGAACTGGATTGTCGCTATGGGCGACGACGCTGACACCGTGCCTGTCGAGGCGCAGGTGTGCGGCCAGTGCCACTGCGACTATTCCATGGACCCGGTGAGCGGCGAGCCGACCAGCCCCTATAGCGGCGGCCTGGAGAGCATGGATCCGGATGAGGCTCTCACTTGGTACGACGAGCATAACTACGTCGACTGGACCTACGAGTCCACCGGCGCTCAGATGCTCGCAGTGCGTCACGCCGAGTTCGAGTTCAACTACGTTGATGGCGGAAGCCATATGACGCAGCTGGGCTACACGTGCGTGGATTGCCACATGGGCACCGCCGTGGACGCTGAGGGCAACGCCTACACCAACCATATGTGGTCGGACCCCTTGGAGAACGAAGAGCTCATCGAGAACGACTGCAGCACTTGCCACGAAGACCTTGTCTCCGAGGTCAAGGCTCTGCAGGAGGATATCGATGGACGCACCACGGAGCTGGGCCAGCGTGCCGAGCAGTTCATTAAGAACTTCGAGAACGCTATCAATGAGAAGTCCATCACTGAAGACCAGAAGGAAGAGCTCCAGTACGTGCAACGCGCATCTTGCTACTACTGGAACCTTGCTGCGGCAGAGAACTCCGAGGGCGCTCACAATTCCGACTTGTATGAGCGCGTGCTCAAGAGCGGCAACGACTGGCTTGACAAGGGCGACGCCATTCTGGGCATTTCGTCCGAAGCCTAGGCTCTTTGGAACGCCAAAGGAGCTGATGTCATGAACAAAGAGAAGAGATATAAGAAACCGCTCGACAAGAAGAAGTTTGGCGTTGCAGCCGTTGTAGTGGTAGCCGTCATCGCAGTGGCGGGTGCGGGTTTCTGGAAGTGGCATGAGACACCGCAATTCTGCGCGGCAATCTGCCACAACATGGACACGTACTACGCAAGCTACACGCAGGAAAAGGGCGTTGAAGGCACGGACAAATGGGGCAATGAGGTAAGCGATACCAGCGCGATGCTCGCCGTGGCCCATGCCAGCAATGACAGCACGGGCAAGTCCGAGATCCTCTGCCTGGACTGTCACCACGCAATCATCGGTGAGCAGGTGATGGAAGGCGCCAAGTTCGTTACTGGCGACTATTATGACCCGCTCGATGAGCGTGTCGGCGAAGACCTTACCGCTTGGTGGAATGAAGACGAGGATCGCTTCTGCGCCAACGAGGACTGCCATGTCATCCTGCAAGGCGAAAACGGCACGGTCAACCGGGATAAGCTGGAGGAAATGACCAGCGCCCGGTACGGCACCTACAACCCGCATTCGCAGTACCACGAAAGCATCGAGCTGTCGTGCACGGATTGCCACAAAGGCCATCGTGCATCGGTGCTGCAATGCACCGGCTGCCATGAGGACGACTTCGAGATCCCTAGCGGTTGGATTACATACGAACAAAATGAGGAGCTGGTAAACGCCAAATTCGCGAGCTAACGCGCAAGGAAAAACGCAATAGACTCCAGCCCGCAACCCAGCCGGCCCCGAAATATTTCGGGGCCGGCATTTTATTGCATGCGTCTACTTTTATTGCATGCGACTACTTCTTCTCAATGAACGCGCACACGCGATTGCGGAAGTCCTGCGTCTGCATGCAGTCGGCCATCGCTCGCAACGACCTCGTTTTCGTACGAATCTTGAGCAGAAAAGGGCTTTTTGACCAATTCGCGCGTTGATTCATGCATTATTGCCGAGTTGAACACTATCAAGAAGCGCGCATTCCAAGGAGCCAAGAGTGAAGCACATCAAAGTCGTCGCGGCAATCATCAAGCAAGATGACGCAATACTCGCTACGCAACGTGGTTATGGCGAATTCAAAGACTGGTGGGAGTTTCCCGGTGGCAAGATCGAGCAAGGCGAAACGCCTGAAGAGGCGCTTGTACGCGAAATACAAGAGGAGCTTGACGCAAACATCACGGTAATTCGCCCCGTTGTTGATGTGTCCTACGACTATCCGGAATTTCACCTCGATATGCGCTGCTACCTCTGCGAGCTCACGGATGAAACCGTGACGCTTCTAGAGCACGAAGCCGCAAAGTGGCTTTCCCACTCCGATCTCAATACGGTCAACTGGCTCCCGGCAGACGAAAGCGTGGTTGCCGCCATTTTGGAGCAGAAGATTCTCTAGCATTCGAAACAAGGCGCCACACGCGAAGCGCAGCCATGCGCGAAGCTTGGGTACCCAAATGAAGACTACGCCCGTATCACCGCTATCAGGGCTTTCCCTATTGCCTCGATAAAACACTCGCTAGGCACCCTTAATTGGCTGCAATGCCCGCGGCATCCGCTTCAGCTTCCTCATCTAAATCGCTGAGGAAATAGTCATAGAGATCGGGGCGTACCGGGTTCTCAAGCCAATAGCCAATCTCGACAGCACTCTTCGTCGAGCCTTTCATCACGAACTCGCTGAAATAGCCAGTTGGATGCATCTCCCCCAGAAAATAGAATTCGGTACTGTTGTCCTTGTCTTCCAGGTTTTTCCGAATGAACAAATAGCAACGCATGCCGTTAGCCTTGGCGTTCTTCAAGCGTTCGATTTCAGGAGATTTGCTCGTACGATTGCTCTTGGAGATAGCAATAAGCTCTTTATCAGATATAAAGCGGTCCTCATACAGAGTGGTCACGCTTAATTTCGAAGCATCCTTGTCGTAATTGATGAACACCGGGAAGGTATTGGTGTCTTTGTCGTAAAAATAGCCGCCGATATTCTGGTAGTTCGGCTCTTCCTTCCAGCAGAGCAAGCGGCTAATTTCCTCTCTCGTATATTTGGCGTACAAGACCAAATCGGTGTCTTTATACGTTTCGGAGTAGAGCCGCTCATTACGCGCGAGGCCAAACTCGATCGCATCAAGCACCTGCTTCCGGAAATCCTCGTTTTGTAGGGCATTCGCAAAACCCTTGGACAAAGCAAGACCATCTGCCGTCTTGCGTAGGAGCGCGACCCCCCGCGTTGAGAAATCGCCCAGCAGCATCCTTTGCACTGAAAGCGCCCGTCGTGCCGCAACGCAATCAAGGCCTGAAGTCTCTACGCTCACTGCGGCTTCGATCGCATCCTCGCGCAAAGAGCCGTCAACCAGTCGCTTAAGCACGCTAAGGTCTTCTCGCCTTTTGCCCGTGGCAAGCCTCTGCGAAAGGAACTTGAGCATCTCAAGTTGGCCATCATCGAATGCAAACCCGCAGTCCTTCTCGTATTTCTGCAGATAGGCGGCGTACGAACCGTACTTGTTGATGATGATGAGCGGATCCATCGACTCGTTCTCATCAAAATCCAAAAGCGAGGGAATGCGGCCAAGCACTTGCTTCAAATGCTGGTATTCGCCCCGTATGAGCTTCGCGTCACTAAAGCGCCCTTCCATAAGAGCCTTGAAAATACGCTTCTCCGAAATGCGGTCAAAGCTGATGGTGGAAGCGCCCGGGATAACCGAATTGCCTTCTTTCACGATCCTTCGCAGATTGTCCTTGTTGTACGTGCGGTCGCCCGCGAGCGCCATGGGGACAATGTAATTCCGCTGGTAGTTTCCGATGAAGTCAAGCACCATAGCGTAATCTTTGCCCTCGCATTTGCGCAGACCACGGCCAAGTTGCTGAATGAACACGATAGGGGATTCGGTTCTTCTCAACATGATGATCTGATTCAGCGAAGGAATGTCGATGCCCTCGTTGAGGATGTCGACAGAAAATATGTACTGAAGCTCACCGCTCTCGAGCCGCGCTATCGCACTGTCGCGTTCATCGTCGCTTGTTCCACCGCTAATGGCGACCGTGCGATACCCCCGATCGTTAAACAGCTGGGAAAGCTTTTGAGCCTCTTCGTTGCGGCTGCAGAATATAAGCCCGCGGCGATCGTTCTTCTCGACCGAATACTCCTCGATCTTGCTCGTAACATGGCTAACGCGCTCTTCTGAGGTCAACTTCCCAAAGAGGCTCACGTCATCTACTGCCTCGTCGTCAATCTCTAGATCCGCGATACCGAAATAATGGAACGGCGCAAGCATGTCGTTTTCCAAGGCATCCTGCAAGGTAATCCGGTATGCGATCGTATGGTCGAAAAGCTGGTAGACATCGTAGCCGTCGCTACGAGTGGGCGTTGCGGTCATGCCCAAGCAAAAACGCGGCGCGAAATGCGAAAGGACGCGCTGATAGCTTTCCGCCCCTGAACGATGAGCTTCATCGATAATCAAGTAGTCGAACTCATCCGGCTTGAAATCATTCAGATGCCGCGCAAGGGTTCCCACCATCGCAAACACGCACGTTCCCTGGGGATGCGCGGATTGTCCCGCGTAAAGTTCGTAACTGTAACGGTTCCCAAGAACGTCTTGAAAACTCTCGAGAGACTTGGAGAGGATACGCTTGCGGTGCGCGATAAAGAGAACGCGCTTCGGCTTAGTTGCCAGCACATCCAACGCGGAAAGGTAGGTCTTTCCGGTACCGGTTGCGGATATGAGAAGCGCTCGTAGCTGATGTCTCCGATGCAAAACGTCAAGCGCCTCAAGCGCAAGTTTTTGCATCTTGTTTGGCATGATTGACTTCTTACCTGGCAAAGGCAATGAAGCATACGCTTTCGCGGATTGATCAGCAGATTGAGCGACGGCACCTGGTTCAGCCGAAGAATTTGGGAAGGCCTGCGAATCAGCGCCATTACTGAACACGAATGCCTTGCTCGGACGCTTGGGGCGAGGGTGATCTTCTATCGCTCGATACTTCTCGTATTCCCCGATCCATTCCTCTGAAAGCCCAACGGTATTCTCATCAGCCCACAGACTTTCGAAAGCGCTTCGCATTTCCTTGAAGATCTCGCCATGCTGCGTCGAACGGAACAAGACGTTCCATTCCTGATTGCAGGTCAGGGCTTTCTGCGTCAGGTTCGAGCTTCCAACGACAATCGTCGACAGTCCATCACGGTCAAACAGATAGCCCTTCGCATGCAAATCGCCCTGATAAACACGGCATTCGATGTTCTTATACGACAGAAGCTTGCGAAGTGCTTCAGGGTCATTGAAGTTCAGATAGGTCGAAGTGAGTATGCGGCCTGGTATGTGACGGCGCTCAAGGTCAGCGAGAATCTCTACCAAAACCTGCACGCCACTTGAGGTGATGAAAGCGACAGATAGGTCAAAGCTCACACATGTCGCCAGCTCCCCTTTGAGAACAGCAAGGACATTCGAGCCGGATCGCTTATCGTTTCTGACAATATGCGGGGAATACCGGTCGTCAGCACCGGGATCCTCCCGAATGAAGCTCGACTTAAGACTCTGGGAAAGCTTGATGGTTACGTACTCGGGTGTTTCCTTGTAGCCCTGTTCCATCACTCCCCCTGCTTCCCTTAAAAAGTTGAGCTTCCATTATTCGCGAACCACTGCGGCATCAGCAACTGCGGGCCGCCGTGTCATCAACGACTGTTGGCCGCCGCATTCCCATTATACGTACGGCATTTGTGGGAAATAGAACGCTTCGACAAAGCTATCGCCAGTCCCGGCGTGCATTCAAAGTCGTTCTAAACCGCGCGGTCTCACACGGATCTCTTACCTATTTCCCAGAATGTCGAGCACGAGGCGCACACCGTCATCAATGCAATCGGGACAAGAACGCAGCACGGGGCCACCGGTAAGACCCTTCAGCTCGGGGCAACGCGTGGAGCCATTTGCTTCGCCAAAGCGCTGCACCAGCTGCCGCGAAAGCTTGTAGGTGGAAGCCTTCGTGCGCGGGTTTTCCGTGCCGCCGCTGTTGGCATAACCCAAAAGCGCGATGCCTCCGGAAATGGCGCCGCAGGTCTCGGAGAAGCCTCCCATGCCGCCACCAAAGCCTTCCATCAGGCGAAATACTTCATTCTCGTCCACACCAACCGCCGCGGCGCATGCACACGCCACCGCCTGCGCACAGTTGTATCCCGCATCGTGCAGCTCTTGCGCGCGGGCAGCCGCCGCCTCCACATCAATCGTCGTCATGGGTTCTCCTTCCGCCGTCTCCTGGCAACCCATTATAGGGGTGCGACGCGAATAGAGCCCCATCCGGGACAACGCGAATGGAGCCCAATCCGGGTGCGCGCGGACGGCTATCCAAAGCCCGCAAGTGAAGGAACCGCGCGGTAAGGGGGGAACACCGGCGCAAAAGGGAACGGCGCGACAGAAGGCACGCCAGGTAGAAAACCCGCATCGAAAGCGGACGCAACATGCGGAAAGACCACCCGCATGGAGAAACGCGCCTGATGTGCGGAAAAGCCCCACACCAACCCGTTATAATGCCCTCCACGAGAGGAGGCGAGAGGCATGTCCAAAAAATCCAAGGCGAAAAAGCCACCAAAGAACGGCGCGGTTTGGCATCTGTCTTCCGAAGAGGCAACGCTTGCAAAGAAGCCGCACTATAACGCGTATATCTGCCGCAGCGGTCCGCATGGCGCAACGAAATACGACCGCGCGCAGCAGAAGCGTCAATGGAAAAAGGAACTCAATCTTGAAGGGGCTCGCACACGCGGGCCCCTGCCCGTTATGGCGGACATGGTCCGCTCGCCGCGCATTCGCATTCCGCAAAACGCACGAGCTTGACGCGGTCAGACGTATAGCGCCCCACCGCGCCGCCATTTCCGCGCTAGACGCAACGGCGCACCCTGCTCGCAATAAAAATGGGGCTTCCCGCAGTTCGCAGGAAGCCCCATCCAGGCTGATATTTCCGCCAGCGCTTCTTACGTGAAAACGCGCATCATTCCCACATCCCGCCTAAGCAGACGCGTCCTCAACCGTCAGCACTTTCCTAAGCAGACGCGTCCTCAACCGACACGTTCTCCTCGATGGCGCGAATGACATTACGGCGCGAAAGCGTGCCCACCAGCTTGTCATCCTTCAACACGGGCAGCTTCTTAATGCGGCGCTCGCCCAACACGCGACACGCCTCGTCGATAGGCGTATCGGCATCGACCGTAACCACCTTGCCCATGGTGGCAATGCGCACGACATCCATACTCAGCAGCGAATCCACGCGCTGCACCAGGTTGTCATCGTCAGCCAGCTGGAAGCGCGTCGACATCGGCGTGATGAAAGTCGTGTCGTTGCGGCCGAGGTACTTCATGATGTCGCCATCGGACACAAAGCCCACCACATGACGAGCTTCGTCCACCACCGGAACACCCGTGGTCTCGCATTCGGAAAACACCTCGAGCGCTTCGCGAATGGTGGCCGTGCGAAGGATGTAATGCGGCTTGGCATCCATGACATGCTTCGTGCGCACCACGGGAGCAGCGCCCGCCGCACGAGCAGCCATTTCCTGCGCGCGCTTCGATTCCTCGATAGCCTTCTTGTCGGACTCGCGATCGCGAGCAAGGAACAGCACCACGAGCAGGGCGATCAGAATGAGAATCGCCACGCAAATGAAGCCAATGTGTTCGCCAATATAGAGCTGGTCTGCCGCCGCCGCATTCGGCGCGAACATCGACGACATCGCCGTCATCGAAACCACGAGCGCGGTGCCGAAAGAAATGAACACCTGGCCCGCCGTGGAAGACACCGCGTTGGCATGCTGAATCACGTGGTTGGAAAGCGAATTCACGCCCCAGGTATTCAGCGGCGTCAGAATCGCCTGCATGCCCAGCGCGAATATCAGATTGAAGAGCGTCACTACAAGCACATCAACTGTCGGCCCCATAATCGCGAGGCCCAACACGCCAATGAACATGGCAAACGCACCCGGCACGGCAATGCGGCGCATGCCCAGTCGGTCGAATAGGCGTCCCGAAGCCAGGGCCATGAAAGCGCCAAGCAATGCGCCCGGCAGAACCACAAGGCCCGAAACGGTCGCGGAATAGCCCAGCACCTGCTGAATGAAGATCGGCAGGATGACGCTGTTCGCAACACTTGCGCCCTGAACGATGCCCGCCGTGACCACAGCGATGGCAAATCGGCGGGATTTCAAAATGTCCACCTTCAAGATGGGCGTTTCGAGATGAAGCTGGCGGCGGACAAAGAAGCCCATCAGCACTACGCCCACCACGATGAGGGCAAGCGTCGCTGCGATGTTATCCGTCGTGCTGAAGGTCGAGAAGCCATACAGCATGCACAGCAGACCGAGCGAAGAGAGCACGACCGAAGGCACATCGAAGGGCGCCTCGTCGAATTCGCCGTAGTTCGAAAGCTTGAAGAAGCCCACGATCAAAACCGCTACCGCGATGACAGCGATGATGACGAACATCATGTGCCAGCCCACGGAGTCGATCAGGAAGCCCGAAAGCGTCGGGCCGAGCGTCGGCGCGAAACCAATGATGAGCGACACCAGGCCCATGCCCGCTCCGCGCTTCTCACGCGGGAAGATGAGCAGGATCAGCGTCATGGTCATGGGCATCACGACACCGGTCGCGAATGCCTGGAACACACGGCCCAGCAGCAAGACCGGGAAGATAGGCGCCCATGCTGCCAACAGCGTGCCGATAAGGAAGCTGCTGAAGCCGCCCAAGAACAGCTTGCGTACCGGAAAACGTCCTACAAAGAAGGCCGACAGCGGAACGACAACCGCCTCAACCAGCGAATAACCGCTGGTCAGCCATTGAACCGTCGTCGCGTCAATGTTGTACTCCGCCATCATCGCCGGAAAGGCGGGCGAAAGCAGCGTCTGATTCAGCACCACCATGAAGGAGCCCAACAACAGTATTGTCACAATTGCTTTTTGCTTTTTGTCTAATCCCAAATCCAATGCCACGTTCCACGTCCTCTGCTACTAACAATTCCCCTACGTAAAAAACGGTACCCGCAGGCACCGTTTTCTTATCTCGCTGGTCATTGTATATGCGTGTTTCGAACGCCCCGGAGGGCTACATAATGCTTTCATCATAACCTGCGAATTTCCGCCACATTCATTCCCCCAAACTGCAAAAGAGCATGCACCGACGACTAAGCCGCGCGCGGAAGGGAGTCATGCTGGTGGCGGTGCGAGCGAGCTGAAGGGAGTCGTGAAAGCGGTCGCGCGGGCATTCACGCGGAATGTGACGCGAGCGGAACGGGCGCCCACGCAAACAGCAACGCACACGTCCACACAAGCGGGCGGAACGTGGCGCGAGCCCCACGCGGGCGGCGACGCGAGCTCCACGCAAGCGGACAGAACGCGCAAGACTCAGCGTCCCCATAAGGGATTTCGTTACAGGCGATGGAAGAATTGCCCTGCACG
>CAVFFT010000017.1:0-4757 GCA_963621885.1 bacterium | reverse complement strand
ACCAAAGCCTCCAGGCATACGGCAAGATGCGCAGGACTGGGAAACACGGCACCGGAAGCCGTCAGGCGGTCCATTGCCCGCTCATCCTCCCCCGGCAATGACACCTCGGGGAGACTCTCGCCATCAACCGTTTGCGCAAGCAGGCCTTTAAACCACGCGGCATCGAAGTCATCCCAAGAACGCGCGACAATATCCGCCTGCGGCGCAAGGCGATGCAGCTCATCTTCCATTTCCGCGAGCTCAGAAGGAAGAACGCGGCCGGTCTTCGAAACTACCACCACACCGGCATTGCGCACCTGATCAAGGAATATCTCGTCGTTTCGCTGGTAAGAGAACGCGGCCGCATCCACAATGACGACCGGCCGCAAGACCGTCATGTTCCCGTAGAGAATCCGGCGCACATTCGCGAGCAGACTGCCGAGCCGTGCGACGCCCGTCGGCTCCACCACCAGATACTCCGGGTCGAGGCCGCTCGATATGGTCAGCACCGATTCCGCGAAATCGGCCTTGCCGGAACAACACACGCAATTCCCGGCCGATTCGAAAACATCCAGTCCCGCATCCTCCTCGAGGCGCTGGGCATCGATGCCCGTGCCGGCATACTCGTTCTCATAGACCACAAACGGCAGGCCCGTGACACGCGCCATCGTCTGAATGAAAGTGGTCTTCCCCGCTCCAAGCTGGCCTGACACAAACAGAATCTTCACGATGACCTCCTCAACGACACGTCCCCAACAGCGCATACCCGGCAAACTGCAGAACATACCCAACAAGGCGAATCGCATGTCCCCCAAAACACACCCAACAAGCCGAATCGCATGTCCCCCAAAACATGCCCCCAGCGACGCAGCCAGAACCCGCTCCACCCACAAAATCCGGCTTCAACCGCGCACCCGTAAGTGGCGTCCCGACAAACAAGAGGACGCGCGGCATCGCCAAACGAGCCGCGCGCCAGGCACCAAAGCCGCGAATCACGGGAATCGAAGACCGTTAGTCCTCGAGAACGATGACCGGCTTGATAAGGTCACCCGCCTTGTCGCGCATCATTTCGAGCGCTTCAGGCACATGCTCCCAACCCTTGAAGACGTGGGTGGAAAGCGGCGAGACATCGAGCTTGCCGGACGCAACCAGCGCGCCGAGCTTCTCCATGCGCAGGCGTCCACCAGGCATAAGACCGCCGCTGATCACCTTGTTGCCCATGCCGGCGCCCCATTCGACACGCGGGATGTTGATGTAGTCACCCTTGCCGAGATAGTTCACGTTGCCGATGCGTCCGCCGGGTTTCAGGGCCTTCACGGCCTGCTCGAAGGTGTTCACGTTGCCGCCTGCGATGCAGACGCGGTCGACGCCCTTGCCGTTGGTGAGAGCGAGCACCTGGTCGGCAATCGGGCCGTCCTTGTAGCTGATGAAGTCGGTCGCGCCATAACCCTTGGCAGCCTCAACGCACACGGGACGAGTGCCCACGGCGATGATCCGAGATGCGCCGCGCAGGTTCGCGCCAGCAACCGCCATCAAGCCAACCGCGCCGATGCCGATAACGAGCACGGTGTCGCCAAACTGAACATCGGCCTGCTCAACCGCATGGAGACCGGTCGGCACCATGTCGGAAAGCATGCAGGCATCCTCGTAGCTCATGCCCTCGGGCAGAAGCGCAAGATTGCCGTCGGCATCGTTCACATGGAAGAACTCGCCAAAGACGCCATCCTTGATGTTCGAGAACTTCCAGCCGGCAAGCATGCCGCTGGAATGCTGGGCGAAGCCCGCCTGCGCCTCAAGCGAATTCCAATCGGGAGTGATCGCGGGAATGAGAACCTTGTCGCCCGGCTTGAAATCCTTCACCTCGGAGCCGACCTCGACAACCTCGGCGCAGCATTCGTGACCCAGCACCATATTGTGGCGCTCGCCTACGCCGCCTTCGTAGACGGTGTGCACGTCGGAAGTGCAGATTGCGATAGCCAGCGGCTTGCAAATGGCATCGTTCGGCCCGCAGGTGGGGCGCTCTTTCTCAATCCATCCAGCCTCGCCGATCTTCAGCATTGCGTAAGCCTTCATGTTCCCTGTCCTTTCTCTGATGGAACAACCTCGCCTGCCGCGCCAAGAAGGAATCACTTCCGACGCCCGCGAGAATGCTGCTATTCTATGGACGACACTGATGGGCTAGAAGACACAGTTTTTGATTATTTCTTAGAACCAGGGAGTCCTTATGCTGACCTACTCCATGCAGGATGCGGCAAACACGCCCAAGTACCTCTTTCTGTATCAGCGCATACGAAACGACATCATCGCGGGACGCATCGAGGATGGCGAACGCTTGCCGTCGAAGCGCGCGCTCGCCCAGCATCTTGGCGTCGGTCTCATCACGGTCGCAAACGCCTATGACCTGCTTGTTTCCGAAGGATATGCCACTGCGGTCGAACGAAGGGGCTATTTCGCGCGGGTCAGTCCGACACGCAGTCACAATATGAAAGCGCCCCATGAGGCGAAGCCGGCAGCGTCGGATGCGGCAAACGAATCGGGCCTTGGCGCGAGCTCCAAACCCCATGGTTCTGAAATTCATACCGATTTGCGTGCAAACAGAACCAGCATGCGTCTCTTCCCCGCCGCGACATGGAACCGGCTCATACGCAAGACGATCACGCAGGGCAGCGCGCTCTTCGACGTTGTCCCCTATAACGGCCTCGAAGCCTTGCGCGTGGCCATCGCGGATTACCTGCGGGAAAGCCGAAACATGCAGGTCAATCCGGAACATATCGTCATCGGTGCGGGAACCGAATACCTCTACGGACGCCTGACGCAGCTTTTGGGCCACACGCGCATTTTCGGATTCGAAGACCCGGGCTACAAAAAACTGTCCACCATCTGCCATTACTCCGGCTGCGAAAGCCGCTTCATTCCCATCGACAAAGAGGGTATCCGCATGGATCTGCTCGAGGCGAGCGACGTCGACATCATCCACGTCTCGCCCGCGAACCAGTTCCCCATGGGAAGCCATATGAGCGTCAGACGCCGCGCTGACCTGCTTGCATGGGCAAACCGTTCAAGCAAGCGCTATGTGGTCGAAGACGATTACGACAGCGAGTTCCGCTATCGGGGCGGCTATCTGCCTCCCCTCTTCGTGCAGGACAAGAACGACCGCGTCATCTATCTCAACACCTTCTCGAAGACGCTCGTTCCCTCGCTGCGTATCAGCTATATGGTACTGCCACCTGCGCTTATGGAACGCTATCGGGAATCGCTCAGCTTCTATTCCTGCACGGTATCGAGCTTCGAGCAGCTCACGCTCGCGCAGTTCATCAGCCAGGGCTATTTCGAACGCCACATCAACCGCCTGCGCACCTATTACCGCAAACAGCGCTCGCGCGTCATCAAGGCGATCGGCGCGTCGCCGCTTTCCGCCATCTCGCGCATCATCGAGCACAACGCGGGCACGCATCTTTTGCTTCAGGTCGACACGTCCCTCGCGCCAAGCGAAATCCGCGCCGCCGCCGAAACGGTGAGCCTGAACCTGTCGCTCTACGTGGACTACACGACGGGCTCGAAGGACAATATTCCGAAGTATTTGGTAATCAATTACGCCGCCATAGAACCAGACGAGATAGAACCAGCAATCGTGGCGCTTGCAAGCATGTTTCCCGAATGCAAGGACTAAGCATCCGCGCAAGCAACCACTCGCGGGCAGGTAAGCGCCGCTGGCACTCAGGACGTGCCGACATGCAAGCGTGCCCATTGCCGCGCCAAACGCCGGGCTTCTCACGCCGTCTCGAAGGCGCGTCCATCCGTGCGCCCGAACACGAGAACGCGTCCGCAACCGCAACGAAACGCCGCTGCCGCATACGCCGGTAGCCAAACGCCGCGCGTTCAGGTAGGGTAAGCGGCATGCAATCTCAAGAGAAAGAACGCCCCTTGTGGGTCTACCGCGTCGTGCTGCTTGCCGCCACCATCATCTGGGGGCTTGGCTTCGTCATTGGCAAATACGCCATCGCGGCTGTCGGCGCCACCTGGTTTACCGGCATCCGCTTTCTCGGCGGCGGGCTCGTCATGCTCATCCTGCTCTTCCCGCATTTCAAGCGCCATATCAATAAGAAGGTGCTGAAGGCGGGCATCATCATAGGCTTCTTCTCGTTCCTCGGATTCTGGACGCAGTTCATCGGCCTCGGCTGGACCACGCCCGCGAAGAACGCTTTCCTGAGCACCTGCTACTGCCTCACCGTACCTTTCATCTGGTGGATCATCGCGCGGCAGAAACCCGCGAAGCGCATTCTGAAAGCGGCGCCCATCTGCGCAATCGGCATCGGACTCGTTTCGCTGCAAGGCGGGCTTTCAATCAGCCCCGGCGACACGATGAGCATCGTTTCCGCCTTCGCCTACGGCGTCGAAATCGTGGCGATCAGCATCATGATGAAGGATAACGACGTCCTTACCGTCACGGTCATTCAGCAACTCACCGGCGGTGTGCTCGCGTTCGGCGTCGCAATGGTCACCCAGCCGGCGCCGGCAGTCGAGCTGTTTGCCGACCCGCTGCTCATCGGCTCGCTCGCCTATGTGAGCGTGCTTTCCGCCGCCTTTGGCGCCTTCGCACAGAATCTCGCCCAATCGCGCGTTCCCGCAGCGGAAGCGAGCATCATGCTCTCGATGGAAAGCGTCTTCTGCGCCATCTTCAGCGTCATCATCCTCGGCGAAATGTTCACCGCGCAGATGATTGTGGGATTCTGCCTCATTCTCTTCGCGATCATCCTCTCGCAGCGGCAAGGGGCCTA